>JAILRE010000043.1 GCA_024698505.1 Clostridiales bacterium
CCTCGGGCTTTACACGGCTGTAATAGGTGCCTTCGGGATAAACGATCATGATCGGGCCCATGGCGCAGAGGCCGAGGACGTCAAGGAGATCGCCGAAGAGCATTTCCTCAAGGGCCGTATTGTAGAGCGCCTCGTCCATAAGGAAGAGGCCGGTCAGAAGCTCGAGGACGTTCCCGCTCTCGGCGAGACCAATTTCTACAAGACTCAGATGCGTGTTGCGCTCCGCAACTGCGGCGTCATAAACCCCGAGAACATCGACGAGTACATCGCCATGGACGGCTACGCCGCTCTGGGCAAGGTACTCACCGAGATGACTCCTCAGGAAGTCATAGACGTCATGAAGAAGTCCGGTCTCCGCGGCCGCGGCGGCGCGGGCTTCCCCACCGGCATGAAGTGGCAGTTTGCCGCAGCGAACCAGGCCGATCAGAAGTACGTCGTATGTAACGCGGACGAGGGCGATCCCGGCGCGTTCATGGATCGTTCCGTTCTTGAGGGCGATCCCCATGCCGTTCTCGAGGCCATGGCCATCGCCGGCTACGCCATCGGCGCTTCCAAGGGCTACATCTACGTCCGCGCAGAGTACCCCATCGCCGTCGAGCGTCTGAAGATCGCCATCGGTCAGGCCCGTGAGTACGGCCTGCTCGGCGAGGATATCTTCGGCACCGGCTTCAATTTCGATATCGACATCCGTCTCGGCGCGGGCGCGTTCGTCTGCGGCGAGGAGACCGCGCTGCTGACCTCCATCGAGGGCAACCGCGGCGAGCCCCGCAATAAGCCCCCGTTCCCCGCGAACAAGGGTCTGTTCGGCAAGCCCACCATCATCAACAACGTCGAGACTCTGGCCAACATTCCTCAGATCATCATGAAGGGCGCCGATTGGTTCGCCTCCATGGGTACCGAGGACAGTAAGGGCACCAAGGTCTTCGCTCTCGGCGGAGCCATCAACAACACCGGCCTCGTTGAGATCCCCCTCGGCACCACGCTCCGTCACATCATCTATGATATCGGCGGCGGCATCCCCAAGGGCAGGAAGTTCAAGGCCGTTCAGACCGGCGGTCCTTCCGGCGGCTGTATCCCCGCTCAGTTCCTCGACACCCCCATCGATTACGCCAACCTCACCAAGATCGGCGCCATGATGGGCTCCGGCGGTATGATCGTCACCGACGATTCCACCTGCATGGTCGACTTCGCAAGGTTCTTCCTCGACTTCACCGTCGACGAGTCCTGCGGTAAGTGCACCCCCTGCCGTATCGGCACCCGCCGTCTGCTCGAGCTGCTCAACAAGATCACCGACGGCCGCGGCGAGCCCGAGGATCTCGACAAGCTCGAAGAGCTCTGCTACTACATCAAGGCGAACGCTCTGTGCGCTCTCGGCCAGACCGCTCCCAACCCCGTTCTCTCCACGCTGAAGTATTTCCGCGACGAGTACGAGGCTCACGTTTACGAGAAGCGCTGCCCCGCCGGCGTCTGCAAGAACCTCATGCACTATGAGATCCAGCCCGACGTCTGCCGCGGCTGTACCGCCTGCGCACGCAAGTGCCCCGTCGGCGCTATCAGCGGAACGGTCAAGCAGCCCCATCACATTGATGTCAACAAGTGCATCAAGTGCGGCGCCTGCATCGAGACCTGTAAGTTCAACGCCATCGTCAAGAAGTAAGGAGTCAGCAATATGGAAATGATCAACATGACAATCAACGGCCAGGCCGTCAAGGTCCCCGCCGACTACACGATCCTTCAGGCCGCCGAGTCTGTAGGCATCCGCATCCCCACCCTTTGCTACCTCAAGGACGTCAACGCGATCGGCGCCTGCCGTATGTGCGTTGTCGAGGTTGAGAAGGCAAGGTCCAACCCCGTCGCCTGCCTCCAGCAGGTCGCCGAGGGCATGGTCGTAAGGACGAACACCCCGGCCCTCAGGAAGGCCCGCAAGACCACCCTCGAGCTCATGCTCTCCAACCACCGCATGGACTGCCTCGGCTGCTCCAGGAGCACCAACTGCGAACTGCAGACTCTCGCTCAGGAATACGGCTGCGACAACCATAAGTTCGAGTTCGGCGAGCCCATGAAGCCCGATATCGACGATTCCGCCATCCACCTCATCAGGGATAACTCCAAGTGCATCCTCTGCCGCCGCTGCGTAGCCGTCTGCAAGCATAACCAGCACTGCTCCGTCATCGGTCCCAACCAGCGCGGATTCAAGACTCACATCGCCTCCGCGTTCGAGATGGATCTCGACGAGACCGCCTGCGTAAACTGCGGTCAGTGTATCGCCGTCTGCCCGACCGGCGCTCTCACCGAGAGGGACGACACCAAGAAGGTCTGGGAAGCTCTCTCCGATCCCACCAAGCACGTCGTCGTCGGTCCCGCTCCCTCCGTCCGCGTACAGCTGGGCGAGGAGTTCGGCATGCCCATCGGCACCAACGTCGAGGGCAAGATGATCGCCGCTCTCAGGCGTCTCGGCTTTGACCGCGTATTCGACGTCGACAACGCCGCCGATATCACCATCATGGAGGAAGGCACCGAGTTCATCGATCGCGTCCAGAACGGCGGCAAGCTGCCCCTCATCACGTCCTGCTCCCCCGGCTGGATAAAGTTCTGCGAGACCTACTATCCCGACTTTATCCCGAACCTTTCCTCCTGCCGCAGCCCGCAGGGCATGTTCGGCGCCCTGGTTAAGACCTATTACGCCGAGAAGGCCGGCGTCGATCCCAAGGATATCGTAGTCGTTTCCATCATGCCCTGCACCGCCAAGAAGTTCGAGGCGGCGAGGGATGAGCTCTCCACCAACGGTCTCAGGACGATCGACGTTTCCCTCACCACCCGTGAGCTCGCCAAGATGATCCGCGAAGCGGGCATCAAGTTCACCGAGCTTCCCGACGAGGTCTGCGATCCGTTCCTCGGTATGGCTTCCGGCGCGGGCCACATCTTCGGCGCCACCGGCGGCGTTATGGAGGCCGCTCTCCGCACCGTTTACGAGATCCTCGAGGGCAAGCCTCTTGAGAACCTCGATATCCACGCCGTCCGCGGCACCGAGGCCATCAAGGAGGCCACCATCCACGTTGCGGGCATGGACGTCAACGTCGCCGTAACCAGCGGCCTCGAGAACGCCTCCAAGCTCCTCGACATGGTCAGGTCCGGTGAGAAGAATTATCACTTCATCGAGGTCATGGCCTGCCCCGGCGGATGCGTCAACGGCGGCGGTCAGCCCCATCAGCCCGGCTACGTCAGGAACTTCACCGATCTCAGAGCCGTCCGCGCTGCGGGCCTCTACGGTGAGGACGCCGGCATGGCCCTCCGCAAGTCCCATGAGAACCCCGAAGTCAAGGAGCTCTACGAGACCTACCTTGAGAAGCCCGGTTCCCATAAGGCCCATGAGCTGCTCCACACCCACTACGTAGAGCGCCCCATGTACCGCGACTGATAGAATGAATTCGTGGAGTCCCACCGATCGAAACCGGTGGGACTCCATACCTAAAAATATATAAATGAAAAAAAGAGCTATTATTTGTATTGTAAGTATAATAATGATCGCGTGCTGCTCCTTGATTTCAGCAGGGTGCATAAGAAAGGTCTATGCCGGGGAAGTTTTACAAGACGATAATGAACCGTTCTATGATCCTGATAAAGCAGGCGAAAAAACTATTACAGTAAATGGAATAAACTATGATTGCAAGTATGATATAAGTTACACATCGATATACAATGGAAGGACCGCAGACCGTTTCAGAACCGGAGAGAGAGGTCGTATCATAATAGACTCTGAATCCGGGAAGGTTATTGGATTCTATAATATCATGCCATTCGAACGTTTCGAATGTGCAATGGAGATGAACGACGAGGAACTGATCAACGCAGTTAGAGAGCTCCTTTCCGTTATAACGGATGTTTCTGTTTACAATAAAGCAGAAGTAACAATAAGGAATAATAAAACAGGAAGGATTGCTGTAAAATTATACCAGCATGACGAGCTGGAATTGAATAATTCGATCACTGTTGCGATAAACAAAAATGGCGAAATAGATGATTATTCTTTTATTGATGGCTGCCCTGAAGGAACAAAAGTCCCGAAAATTTCTGACAAGGATATTGATTTGTTTATACGAACGGCAATAAAGGAAAACATGTCGCTTTCCGATCCCGGCGAGATCAGGATGAACCGCAAGGTCCTGACGGTTTATAACGGCCGTCCCGCGCTTATAATAACTGTCGAGGTCTGCGACAAGGCCGGCTTCAGTTACGGACTGCTGCCCATACTCATAAGCGAGAAACAGGACTGAAATTAATATGGAAATAACGGGGGGAGACCCCCCTTTTTTATTTCCTTTTACTGCCTTCCCCGCAGGCCGGCGAAAGGAGGAGGGGGCGGCCTTAAGTGAACGCGGCCTCCCGGGCCTTTAAACTTTTTTTCAAATCATTCCCAAAAAACACTTGCCAGCGATATAATATTGTGCGATAATATAAGATGTATAGGAATGTGCGGCTAATGCCGTTATCCGAACAATTCAATATAAAGGAGAGGAAATATGAAAACCAAGAGGATCATTGCCATCATCATGATGGCTCTCATGCTTCTTGCGGTCATCCCCGCGGCTTCCCTCGCACAGGGCATTGCCGAACAGGCGGAGGAGACCCGCAAGCTCAAAAAGCTCGACGACGCGTGGGAGAACATAATGGCTGTCGAGAGGCAGGCTCTCGCCACCAAGGCTTCCCCTGTTGAGGTCACTCTCGCCGCGTTCAACGCCGCAGCCAACGAGCCCCTGATCGATAAGGGCAGCCTCGTTTGGGAGGGCACCGAGCAGTTCGCCTTCACCGTAGAGGGCATGCACTGCGCCTACTGCTACCGCGTACGCAATTCGAGGCATATCTCGAATCTTCCCGAGGTGCTTGAAGGCCTTCGCACTGCTCCCAACGGCAACCACTCCACCGAGCTGGATATCCTGCTCGTCGGCCCGTATTACGGCATTGACCCCAGCTTCACCGACCAGTACAGGGAGGAAGCCGCTACCCTCGCCGCTTTCACGGGCGGCAATCTGACCAAGCTCGAGACCGCCGCTGCCACCGGCCCCGCCATCGCGGCCAACAGCCCCGGCAAGAGCGTCATCATCTACGATTCCCACGGTTCCCAGTCCGGCAACTCCTCCTACCTCTGCCTGACGACCAACGCAGGCATCACCTCCCAGGATTACTCCAACGGCTGGGCGGTCAACGAGGGCGGCGGATACGCCTGGATCGACGGCCGCTATATCGAGAACCACATCACCGAGCCGCTCGCCAACACCTTCTACTGGATGGCTATCTGCGAAGGCATGAAGAGGCAGGGCCAGGGCACGACCGGTTACGCTCTTATCAGGGCGGGCGCGGGCGCTGTTTACGGCTACTCCCAGTCCGTCACCTTCGCGGGCGACTATAAGTACGAGGCCACCTTCTGGGACGCCATGATGAACGGCGCCACCGCCTCCGAGGCGCTTGCCGCCATGATCGCAAGATGGGACATCCCCGATCCTCATGGCGACGCGTACCCCATCCTCATGAGCCCGGTCGATCCCTTCCCCTCGAACCCCGACGCGGCGCAGACCGTCAACTGTGACTGGTGCCTCGCTCAGCCCGGCGACCTTGTCGCAGTCGACGCGGTCGGCATCTCCTTCGCGGAGAGCTCCTACGGCGTAGCGCCCACCTTCACCCTCCAGCTCGAGCCCATCGTCGATCCCGAGGGCGCGAACTACTACACCGCCACCTGGACCAGCAGCGATGAGAGCGTTGCGACCGTCACCAAGAAGGGCGTCGTAACCGGCGTCAACAGCGGCACCGCGACCATCACCTGCACCATCCAGTCCACCCAGTACAGCGATTCCGAGTACACCTACACCGCCTCCACCGAGGTGAAGGTATCCAACGCCTTCCTGCCCGAGGACGTCATGTACGTTCCCACGAACGTGATCGTTCCCGGCGAGACCTACCTCATCGGCTACGTCAACGGCAATAAGAAGGTCGTCATGGGCAATGCCTATTACAGCGCATCCCAGGGCAAAAACTTCAGGCCCGTCTCCATCACGACCGGCGAAGTCGCGGGCGTTGAATGCATCACCAGCGATATCGCTCCCGCTCAGGAGTGGTTCTATGCCGCGGACGGCACCTTCAAGAACGTTGCCGCCGACAAGTATCTTGCCATAACCGGCAACTATCTGACCCTTGGCGATACCGGCGTCGTCTGGACGTTCACTCCCACCGAAGGCGCGAAAACGGGCGTCCTCATGAACAGCGTGAACTCCAACTATAAGTACCTCGGCGTGAACAGCTCCGCCAGCCAGTTCGGCCTCTTCATCGCCTCCACTGAGATCACCCTCTTCCGCAAGCTCGTTCGCGCTGCGAGCGTTCAGACCTGCGACCTGAACGGCGACGGCAATGTCAACAACGCCGACGCGCTGCTCATCATCCGTTACGCCATGGGCCTTGCCCAGCTCACTCCCGAGCAGCTTGCCCTCTGCGACCTGAACGGCGACGGTGAGGTCAACAACGCCGACGCGCTGCTCATCATCCGCTACGCCATGGGCCTGTGATCGATCGCGGGAACTGCATACCGATAACCGAATAAAGGCATGAAAAAGGCGTCCTTCCAAAGGGTGCATTCACTTAAGGAGATGCAGGTTTTCAGCCTGTAGAACCCAATGAATACAATAAGATCCGGGGATAGCGATATCCTCGGATCTTTCTTTCTATTTGGGCTGAAAACCGCGAAGCGTCTCAAAAGAGGAAGTTTTTGTGCCGGGCAAGGCGAAAAGCGCAGGAATACCCGTTAGCCGTCTTCCGAGCATTTTTAACGCAGCACGGCGCAAAAAGATACCTTTTGAGGCTGTTTATCCTTAAGTGAATGCGCCCAAGGAAGGGCGCCGGTTTTTTGTTTCGTTATTCAATATCCGTCCGGACGACCGTATGCTCCGGCAGGCGGGATATCTCCGTCTTGAGGAAGAGGGGGTAGAAGTATTCGTCCTTCAGCCGTTCGAATCCGAGCCATTCGAATTCGTGAACGTGCTTCCCCTCGCGCATGGTAAAGCTATCGCCCCTTTCGGGGATGTCCGTCTTCGAAACGTCGACGAGATAATAGAAGCAGAGCTCGTGATAACGGAGCCCGTCCACTTCCTCGAGAAAGAAGCTCTGGCTTATATAGAGGGGGCGGACGATCTCGGCCTCGACGCGAAGCTCCTCGCGAAGCTCCCTTATTACGGCGTTCTCCGCCGTCTCCCCGAGCCTCACCTTGCCGCCGGGCAGATAATAGTAGGGGGAGACCTCGTCCCGCTCGGCAAGCAGCTTACCGTCCGAGACGATCACGGCGCAGACGCGGTATTTGAATCTTGCGCCGTCCGAAACGAAAGTGATATCCGCGCCGGGCTTTTCCGTGTTCATTCCAATACCTTCTCCCTGAACGAAGAGATCTCGTCCTCTCCTATGCCGATCCGGGCGAAATAATCCCCGCCCATCGCGTCGAGCGCGGAAAGGATATAGCTCTCGTCGGCGATCATGGCGCGAAACACCCTCTCTGCGAATTCTTCGCCGTACGGGGCCCTGAGCTGTTCGCGAACCTTTTCGGCCTTCGGCAGATTAACGAGGTTGGTCTTCATATAGTCGGCAACTATCTCTTCGCGGCCAACGCCCAGCGCGGAGAGTATCAGCGCCGCCGTAATGCCGCCGCGGTCCTTGCCCTCGGTGCAGTGCCAAAGCACCGCGCCCTTTTTATAATCGTGCGCCATTACCGCGCCGAGTATTTTCCCGAATGCCGCGCCGCACTCGTTTATTATCCCCGCGTACAGCTCCGCCATGTCGGGCACGAACATAGGGGAGGAGGCCTTCTCGCGGCTGATCCCCGGCATAGCTCCCTCGAAGATGGGGAGGGGCAGATACTCCCTTCCGAAGGTCATGTCCGGAGCTTCCTCGCGCTCCTCGGGAGTCCTGAGGTCGATGACCGCCGATACGCTCGAAAGCTCCGCGGGCTCCGCCTCGGAGAGGTTCGAGGATCTTATCAGCATACCGTATTTGACGCGCCTTCCGTCCGCGGCGGCTGTCCCGCCGAGATCCCTCACGTTTTTGAGCATGGCAAATCATTCCTTTCGCGGTATTAAGGGATCGATTATATCATAAGCCGCCGCTTTGAGCAACGCAATATCCCAAAAACGGCTGGGGAGCCGCGGCGGGCTTGCGCGCCGGGCGGGGCCGTGTTATACTGATATGCGAAAAAAGACGAACTGCGGAGCGAACGATGGAACAGAACGTTGAAACGCGTATAAAGGAATTGCTTTCGAGCCACTTCTTCGAGGGAGCTATGCTTCTGCTCTTCGGGGCGATAATGCTTTTGTTCCCCGCCCCTTCGAAGAAGATAATATGCATCATAATGGGCTGCGTGCTGCTTCTGATAGGGCTGATACTCGCGGTCGATTTCTTCCGCAGCAGGGGGCGCGTGCATCCCATGGTGCTCTTCGGAGGCCTGCTCGCGCTCGTGCTCGGCGTGCAGATGGCGGTCTCGCCTTCGTCCTATCTGATACTCGTGCAGGCGGTACTGTCCATAACGCTCGTCTATACCTCCGTTCTGCTGAATATCCAGGCCTATTCCCTCCGGTATGAAAGAGGCCGCCTCTTCGTTATAACGGTGGCGTTCTCGATACTCGCCGTGGCGTTCGCGGCCGTAATGCTGATAAAGCCCCTCGGCGAGGGTAACGCCCTTATTCGGATAAAGGGCCTTTCGCTCATAATGGAGGGCCTCGCCGCGCTGTTCGTGATAAGGAGCCGCGCCCACTGAACAAAAACAACAAACGTCCGAAGGCGTGTGCCGCCCGCGGACGTTTTTTGTATGCTCTGACTTTTCGTCATCTCTTTTTGTAAAGCAGCAGTTCGGGGTTTTTCCCGTCCTTTTCGTAGGAGGCCACAAGGAGGAAATCCGTATTCGCGAGTATCCCGAAGCAGCGTCCGTCGGGTCCGCCTTCAAGCTGATTCCCGAGATAGGTGGCTCCGTCGTTTAGGAGCTTCACGGTCCTGCCGCCCGGCGTCGGGTATTCCAGATTCACGAAGCTCCCCACAAGCGCGTTGAGCTTTTCGACCTTCGGCATGCCCTCAATGTTAAGGGCGTTGAATTCGTCGATAAGCTGTCTTTTCAGCTCCTCGAATTTCTCCCCGCCGCCAAGCTCCTCGTGCCGCTTCCAGTAATCAAGCTTCGGCAGCATATCCTTCATATAGGCGCGCGCCTGCTCCTCGGAGAAGCCTTCGCCCGCCATATGCCCGACGCAGACGTCGATCAGATCGTCCATGTCGCTGTAGGTGTATTCTCCGTCGGCGTAGCACCACTTGCAGTAATCCTCGTTGAACGATCCGTCGCGCTCCCTGCTTATGATCTCGTCCTCGAGCGGCATCCCGCAGCACTGACAAAAGAGCTTTCGCGGCGAGCCGAGCAGCGTATTGATCGAAACGCCGAACAGCTCGGAGAGGAGCTTCAAAGTCTCCGTGTTGGGGATCGTTTCGCCCGTTTCCCAACGCGATACCGCCTGCCTCGTCACGAAAACCTTCTCGGCAAGCTCCTCCTGGGAAAGCCCGTTTTTTGTTCTCAAATCATGCAGAACGTCTTTTGTGTTCATCAAAACACCTCCTCTCGACAGTATTCTATTATACGATCTCTCATAATGCAAGCAACCGCCCGTTTCCCTTTGGGCGGCCTTCGAATCTCTTCAATACAAATGCGCCGCAAAAAAACACCCGATGGGTGGTTTTATTTGTGTGAAAGAACGCGCAAAAGGACGCCAAAGCATAGAAAGAACGCATAAAAACATTGACGTATCGTACCGATAAACTACGAATTTATGCTACTCAATTACCTTATCTGAATAAGGAATCAGCAGTTTTCTAATCTCGACCAGATTTACCTGCTGATATTTGTCTGCCCACTTCAATAGCTGAGATAAAGATTTCAACGTCTCCTTTTTCCCTTGCTCCAA
>JAILRE010000005.1 GCA_024698505.1 Clostridiales bacterium
GACAGAGCGATTCTTCAACACCCTCAACAGGATCGAAACTAAACTTAACGATATGGAGTAAAATAATATGGAACAGTCTTTCAGACCCATGCGCCGCTTCAAGCAGGCGCTTTCCGAGGAGGAATGCATCAGCCTTCTCAAAACCGAAAAGCGGGGCACGCTCGCCGTCATAGGCGACGGCGGCTATCCCTACGCACTGCCCATCAATTTCCTTTATGACGAAGCTGAAAATAGGATCTATTTCCATTGCTCGCGTGAGGGGCACAAGGCCGACGCGATGAGCAATTGCGACAAGGTCTGCTTTACCGCGCACGACGCGGGCGAGCAGCGCGGCGACTGGTCGTATTTTGTCAAGAGCGTGATCGTGTTCGGCAGAGCCAAGCCTTTAGAGGACAACGCCCTCAAATACGAAAAGGCCCGGGCGTTCGGCATGAAGTATTTCCCGAGCACGGATGAACTCGACGCAGAGCTCGCGCGCGATCTCGATCGTATCCGTATTATGGAGATCACTGTCGAGCACATGAGCGGCAAGCTCGTGCATGAAAAGTGAGCCGGGTTCTTCATCGGCGAAAACGCCGGCGCTCGTTGTCTGCGCGGCCGCGGGGCTCGCGGGGATATGCATGCTGTTCTGATGGAAAAACCGTATTATCAACTTTCGGCGCACGTCTCAATATTTATTGCATTACGTAAGCGAACGGTGTATAATTTGTATGCAGACGACTGTCCGCATGAAAACGCCCTAATAAAATGGAGGTACAGAATGAAAAGGACAATTACACTATTACTCGCCGTTCTGCTGGTTCTGACAATGGTCTGCTGCAGCTGCTCCAATTCCGACCATTCGGATAAGCCGGCTGATACGACTGAACAGCATGGCGAGAACACGAACACCCCTGCCGAAACCGACAAACCCGCAGATCCCGTCCGGACTGAACCTGCTCCCACAGAGCCGCCTGCAGTATTTGAGGAAGTCACAGTCGTCGATAATGACTACTGCACCATTAAGGTCACCGAAATCGATCCGAACAATATTTGGGGGTACACATTAAAAGTTTTCTTTGAAAACAAGTCCTCCGATAAGACCTATATGTTCTCTGTTACAGACGCCTCCGTAAACGGCGTAGAGTGGGATCCGTTATTTGCTGCGGAGATCCCCGCCGGCAAAAAGAAAAACGACGAGATCAGCTTCTCGGACGACGAGAAGACTGCTCTGCTCTCAGAGTTTACGGATATCGAACTGACATTCCGCGTCCACGATTCAGACGACTGGTCCGCAGACGATGTTGCGAACGAAACCGTCCATATCTATCCGCTGGGAGAGGACAAAGCCACGGCCTACGTCCGGGATCCGCAGCCCACAGACAAGGTGATCGTGGATAATGACCAGATCACAATTATCGTCACGGGCTATGCAACTGATACTTTCTGGGGCTATTCCGCGAAAATGTACTTGGTAAACAAGACCGATAAAAAACTGATGTTCAGTTCCGATGACGTCTCCGTGAACGGCTATATGTGCGATCCCTATTGGGCGATCAGTCTTGCGCCGGGGAAAGTAGCCTTTACAAGCATGTCTTGGTCAGAGAGCACATTCGAGGAAAACGGGATTACCGAAGTTGAGGAGATCGTATTTGCTCTTCGCGTATACGAATATGATAACTGGTCGGAAGAGGATATCTTCAATGAGACTGTAACACTCAATCCCTAAGTCCTTACCGCGCCGGAGAGGCCATGAAAAAGCCCTTGTAAACCAAGGGTTTTTTCTTTGTCTCTATTCTGCTCCATATGTACAAATCGCCCTCAAAAGAGCCATTTGGCGCCCGATTTGGCGCCAAAGGAGAGCGATAAGGAAACGGTGGTGAGAAAGCACGTTGACTATTCATTTCCGGTGATCGATCCTGAAATAATCCATCACCTTTTTGAACCCATCCTGCGCGGTCAGGCAGGTGTCGCGCAGGTACCCGCGCTCGGCCTCCCAATTGCGGAGGCCCTGATAATAGCAGAGCTTCAGATCGTCCGTGATTATGAACGGCACAACGCCGTATTTCAGGCACTCCTTAAAGAGAATCAGCCGTCCCACCCTTCCGTTGCCGTCCTGGAATGGATGGATGCGCTCGAAGCGATAATGGAAATCGAGCAGGCCGTCAAGCGTTCTTTCCTTCTTGGCGTTGTATTCGCGGATCAGCGCCTTCATTGCCTTGGGTACGTCCTCCGGCGCCGTCGTCGGCCGCCCGCCGATCTCGTTCGGGAGCCGCTTGTAATCGCCGACGGCGAACCAATCGTTCCGGCTGTCTGAGGTGCCGCTCTTCAATACCGCGTGAAGCTGTTTGATAAAGCTCTCGCTCAGGGCATTCTTCGCGGAGTCGATCACCATGTCGATACAGCGGAAATGGTTGGCGGTTTCCACCACGTCGTCAACCGCGCTGCGCGAAATCGCGGCGATTTTTCAGGCGCTTTCCCCTTTGTTTTCGCGCGATCATCTGCTATAATATAAGGGACAAAAAGACTGTTTTGGAGGAGCCTATGGATCCGAGTCTGGAACCGCTGTTCACGCCTTGGAAGGTCGGGAACGTTACTGTCAAAAACCGCATAGTCATGCTGCCCATGGAGGGCACGAACATGATCCAATGGGAGGCGAAGACGGGCTACGTCAAGGGCATCGACAGGTTCTATGCCGACAGGCAGAACAACGAGGTCGGCCTCTTCATACCCGGGCTGATCCCCCTTATAAGCATCATCGGGCAGAAATGGGTCTATAAGCACAAGGAGGTCTTCGACAAGGTAAGGCCCGTGATAGACGGCATACACGCGGGCGGCGGAAAGGTCTTCTTCCAGATAAGCGCGGGCTCGGGGCGCTCGATGCTGCTCCCGCCCATACTCCGCCCCTTCGTGAAAAAGGGCTTTTTGAAGCGGATATCCTCCCCGTTTTTGATGACCAAATGGTGGTGGTCGGCTCCCGATCCCGAAGAGCCGAACGTATGGGATCCCTCGGTTGCGATGGATCATTTCACCGAGAGCATGATAAAGCGGTTCGTTTACGCCTTCGGGCAGACGGCTCTTCGCTGTAAGGAGGCGGGCGTCGACGGCGTTGAGATACACGCCGTGCACGAGGGGTATCTTTTGGATCAGTTCGCCATGCGCTACACGAACCACCGTCAGGACGCTTACGGCGGGACGCTTGAGAACCGTCTGCGCTTCGCTTGCGAGATCGTGAAGGAGATAAAGAAGGTCTGCGGGGACGACTTCCCCGTTTCGCTCCGCTACTCGGTAAGGTCCATGACTCGCGGCTTCAATCAGGGCGCGGTCCCCGGCGAGGAATTCACCGAGGTCGGCCGCACGATGGAGGAATCGGAGCGCGCCGTGAAGCTCCTTGAGGAAGCGGGCTACGATATGTTCAACTGCGACAACGGCACCTACGACGCCTGGTATTGGGCGCATCCTCCCGTGTACGCGCCGCTGAACATGAACCTCTCCTACGTGGAGCATATAAAGAAGTTCACGACCAAGCCCGTCGTCTGCGCGGGGCGCATGCAGCCTCTTGCGGCGGCGGAGTCGATAAGGGCTGGCCGTATCGACGCAATGGGCGTCGGCCGTCAGCTCCTCTGCGATCCGGAATACGTAACCAAGATAAAGGAAGGCCGCATGGATGATATCCGTCCCTGCATAGCCTGCCACGGCGCGTGCCTGCCCTTCAACGGCCTTAACGGCAAGGGCACGGACATCGACCCCATGCACGTTGAGATGGGGCGCTGCGTCCTGAACCCGTGGACGAACAACGAAACCAAGTACAGCAAGGCCAAGGCCAAAAGCCCGAAGAAGATCGCGGTGATAGGCGGAGGCATAGGCGGAATGGAGACCGCGATACAGGCTTCGCTCCGCGGGCATAAGGTCGACCTCTTTGAAAAAACCGACAGGCTCGGCGGCGTGTTCAACGCGGCGGCGGCTATGTCCTTCAAGGAGAAGGACAGGGAGCTCTTGCTCTGGTACCGCAGAATGCTTGAAAACTGCGGCGCGGCCATCCACATGAACGCCGAGATAGAGGATATCGGGGCTTTGGACGCGGATATCATCGTGATAGCGACGGGCGCGAAAGCGAGGACGCTCCGCATACCCGGAGCCGAGCGCGCGGTCACAGCGGCGGATCTGCTCGACGGGAAGGCCGATATGGGCGACAGGCCCGCAATAATAGGCGGCGGGCTAACGGGCTGCGAGATAGCCTACGAGCTGGCCCTTCAGGGGAAGCATCCCTCCGTGATAGAAATGACGGGCGATCTCGTCGGCGCGCGGGGCATCTGCATGGCGAATTCCTCCATGCTGAGGGAGCTTCTGCGGTATCACGATGTCCCCGCGTACCTCAACGCGGCGGCCGATTCTATAACGGAAGAGGGCGTTGTCATAAACACGCCCGAGGGCAAAAAGACCGTGCCCGCGGATTCGGTGATAATGTCGGTCGGCTACTCGCCCGACGCGCGCTTCGCCGCGCTGAAGGCCGATAAAAAGCTTAAAAACAAGGTGTTTTTCGTGGGCGACTGCGATAAGGTCGGCAGCCTGAAGACGGTCATAAAGCAGGCGTACGAGCTCGTGCAGCGCATCTCATACAATTGACAGGCTGAAAGGAAGAACAATATGCTGAAGAACAAGACCATCGTCATAACCGGCGCCTCCAGCGGGATAGGCAGATCCATATTGGAGATGCTTGCCGAGGCCGGGAACAACAACCGCATAATCGCCGCGAGCCGAGGCATTGGCAAGCTCACGGGGTTCGGTGAGAACGTGACGCTCTTCCCCTGCGACCTCAGCAACAAGGAGGGCGTCGACGCGCTTTTCGATAAGGCGGAGGCGCTTTTCGGGAAGATAGACGTGCTCATCTGCAACGCGGGCGCGCCCTACTACGAGCGCTACGATTACGAGGACTGGGGCAGGATAGAGAGGATATTCTCCCTCAACACGTTCTCCTGCATGTACAGCTATTCGAAATACCTGAACCATCTTGACGGACGCGAGGGGCATATAGTATTCACCATCTCCGCGATGGGCGAGATGGCTCTTCCCGGGTACGCGCTGTACGCCTCCACGAAGTTCGCCATGAAGGGCTTCCAGCAGGCCATCCGCCTTGAAACGCCGAAGAGCATGAAGATCACCTGCGTCTACCCCGTTTCCACCAAGACGAATTTCTTCGAGGTCGGCGGCGCGGGGCACAAGGTGGAGCAGCCCTTCCCCGTGCAGACTGCGGAGGCCGTCGCAAAGGCGACGATTCGCGGCATAGAGCGCGGCAAAAAGCAGGTCTATCCCTGCCCCGTGTATCTGCCGAGCAGGCTGCTGATGAACGTGCTGCCCCCGGTAAAGAGCCTGTATCTTACGGCTCAGCACAGGATGCTTTTGAGGTTCCTCGACCGAAAGAAGAACGACGGGAACAAGGCTGAATAAAAGGAGAAAACGCATGGCATACACACAGGAAACGGTGCGCGGCATAGTTGAAAAACAGCGCGCGTACTTCAATACCGGCGCGACGCTCGATATTTCGTTCCGCATAGAACAGCTGAAAAAGCTTCGGCAGGCGGTGATCGACCACAGGGAATCGCTTGAAAAGGCGCTTTGGGAGGACCTCCGGAAGAGCCAAACCGAGGCGTATCTTTGCGATCTCGGCCCCGTCATAGTCGAGGTCGACGAGATGCTGAAGGGCCTGAGGAAATGGGCGCGCCCCGAAAGGCATTTCAGCGGGCTCATGTGCTTCCCCAGCACGAAGACGACCGTCTACAAGATGCCCTACGGCGTTTCGCTTTTAATATCGCCCTTCAATTTCCCGATACTGCTGACGCTCGGCGTGCTCGCCGCGAGCATATCGGGCGGCAACACCGCCGTTTTGAAGACGAGCTCCAAATCCGCCGAGAGCACCAAGGCCCTTAAAAGGATGATCGCCGAGGTCTACCCCGAGGAATACGTTACGGTGATAGACGGCGGGCACGACGTTGCGGATATGTGCCTTTCGGAGCGGTTCGACAAGATATTCTACACGGGCTCCCCGAAGGTCGCGAAGCACGTGCTCGAAATGGCCTCGAAGAACCTCACCTCCGTCGCGCTGGAGCTCGGCGGAGAGACGGGCAACTGGTGCATAGTCAGGAAGGACGCAAACCTGAAGGACGCCGCGCGCAAGATAGCCTTCTTCAAGCTCTGCAACGCGGGCCAGATCTGCATAAACGTGAACCAGATCGCCGTCGCGGAGGAGGCGGCTCCCGAGTTCCTTGCGGAGCTGAAAAGCGAATTCATACGCCAGATAGGCGAAAAGGCCGAGGAAAACCCCGATTATCCCAAGCTGATAACCGAAGCCGTCTACGATAAGTGCGAAAGGCTTACCGCCGAGTATAAAGACCGCGTTTTCTTCGGCGGCACGGGCAGCCGCGGGGAGAACAAATTCTCGCCGACGGTCATATACCCCGTCGGTATCGACGAGGATATAGTAAAGCACGAGCTCTTCTGCCCCCTGCTCCCCGTGGTCCCCTTTAAGGACGCTTCCGTAAACGAGCTGCTGGACGTCATCGCCGGGCGCGAGCATCCGCTTTCGATGTACGTTTTCACCTCCGATAAAAAATGGGCGAAGAAGGTCATGTCCACCCAGCAGTTCGGCGGCGGCTGCATAAACGAGGTCTGCATACACATGATGGTGAAGGGCGTGCCCTTCAACGGCACGGGGCATTCCGGCATGGGCGCGTACCACGGCGAATGGGGCTTCAGGGAGTTCACGCACCCGCAGACCGTCCTGACGGGCAAAACGCATATGAATCTGCCCCTGCGCGAGCACCCCTATTCCGGCAAGGCCGGCAAAATAAAGATGAAGCTGCTGAAGCTGTTCGAGAGATGAGAGCAACAAAAAAAGCCTGCTTTCAGCAGGCTTTTTTATTGTTTATTCATCTATCAGCTCGGCCTCTATCTGCTTGATCGAGAACTCGTTCCCTCTCAAAAGGTACGTCTCCTTGCTTTTGCAGAAGGGGCATATCCTGCCGTGATCGACCGTCCTGTACGTCTTTTCGCAGGCGGTGCAGAAGGTGACCGCCTCCAAGGTTTCGACCGTGAGCTCCGCGTTTTTCACGAGCTCGTTCTTCTCCCTGAAATAGTTCCAGCAGTCGACGAGCTGCTCTATGACGACGCCCGAGACCTCGCCGACCTCGAGCGTGACGGAGCCTATCCTTTTTACGCCGTTCTCCTTCGCCACGTCGCCGAGCGTCTTTATTACGTGCTTAACGATGCCGAGCTCATGCATTCCGCCATTCCTCCCATTCGGAAAGGAGCCAGCTTTCCCATTCCTCCATGCCCTCGCCCGTCTTGGCGGAGACCGGGAATATCCTTATTTCGGGGTTGAGCGCGAGCGCGCGCCTTTTCACCGCCTCCGTATCGAAATCGAAGTACGGCGCGGCGTCCGTCTTGGTTATAACGAGCGCGTCGCTCTTTCTGAACATTAGCGGGTATTTTAAGGGCTTGTCGTCCCCCTCGGGCACGCTCAGTATCATCACGTTTTTATGCGCGCCGGTATCGAATTCGGCGGGGCAGATGAGATTGCCCACGTTTTCGAGGAACACTATCCCGCGCTCCCCCTCCATTTCGATAAGGCCCGCCCTCGTCATGCCGGCGTCCATGTGGCACATGCCGTCGGTATGCACCTGGATGCTTCGGGCGCCAAGCTCCGCTATCCTGAGGGCGTCCACGTCGGAGGCGATATCGGCCTCCATAACGCCTATCTCGGCTCTGCCGGAAAGATCCGTTATCGTGCGGGAAAGGAGCGTCGTTTTGCCGCTGCCGGGCGCGCTCATAAGGTTGACGAGGAATATCCCCCGCTCCTTCAGCTCGCTCCTAAGCTCCTCCGCGTCGCGGTCGTTCGAGGAGGTGACCGTCATCCTGAGCTCTATTACCTTCACCTTGTCTCCCCCCTCCTTTTTCGAAGCGTTTCCTCTATCCTTTCTGCGAGCCTTTCCGTGAATCCCGCGAAGCCCTCCCCCGTCTTTGCGGAAACGGGGAATATCCCGATATCGGGATTGAGCGTGCGGACGTTCCTCTCGCATCTTTCAAAATCGAAATCGAATATCGCCGCCGTGTCGATCTTGTTTATGAGCATCCAGTCGGAGACCGTGAACATAAGAGGGTATTTCAGCGGCTTATCGTCCCCCTCGGGCACGCTAAGTATCATAAGCCTCATATCAGCGCCGACGTCGAACTCCGCGGGGCATACGAGATTCCCCACGTTTTCGAGGACTATCACCTCGGGCAGCGGGCGCTTCAAGGCCCCGAGCCCTTCGAGAGTCATCTTCGCGTCCATGTGGCAGGAGGTCCCCGTGTGGAGCTGAACTACGTCGGCGCCGTGTTCCCTTACGGTCCTCGCGTCGACGTCCGCATCCATATCGGCCTCCATAACGCCCACCGAGAAGCGGCCCTTCAGCGCGTCTATCACACGGCAAAGGACGCTCGTCTTCCCCGCGCCCGGGGACGCCATGAGGTTTATAAGGAAAGCCCCCTCCCTTTCGAGGAGCTCTCTGACGAGCAGGGCATAGCGGCCGTTCTCGGCCTCTATGCCCGCGCGCACTTCGATCAGATCAAAGCCTTTGTTATCCATCATTCGTCCTCTGTCTTTTTGACGAGTATCTTTATCGCGCGCTTCGCCGCGTAGGGCAGGAGCGCCTTTACCTTCTGCTCGGACTTATACATACGGCTCGCGGCGGGAACGTCCCTTGTAAGATGTATCGCGTCGAACTCGCACTTGGTCGTGCAGAGGCCGCAGCCTATGCAGCGGTTGGTATCGACGGTCGTCGCGCCGCAGCCGAGGCAGCGCTTGGCCTCCTTTTTGACCTGCTCCTCCGTAAACATGAGCCTGAGATCCTCGAACGTCGCGGAGGGCATGCCCGCCTTCCTGCCGGGGATCTGGCGGGGCGAATTGTCGAAGCTCTCCATCTTGGTGGGATCGGCTATATCGTCCTTGTCGAGCTCTGTGAATTCGCGGCGGTCCCTCGCTATGGTGAGGCTGTTGCCGGGATGCACGAAGCGGTTGATCGAGACCGCGCCCTCGCGGCCTCCGGCTATCGCGTCTATCGCGAACCTTGCGCCGGTGAACACGTCGCCCCCCGCGAAGATATCGGGCTCCGCGGTCTGGCGGGTTACGGGATCGGCGATGATAGTGCCGTTGGGCCTCGTTTCCACCTTCGTGCCCTTTAAGAGATCGCCCCAGATAACGCTCTGGCCGATGGAAAGGAGCAGATTATCGCAGGGAACGGTGACGGTTTCGTTCTCGTCGTACTCGGGGGAGAAGCGGTGGTTCTCGTCGTAAACGCGGGTGCATTTCTTGAATACGACGGCCTTCACCCTGCCGTTCTCCTTCAATACCTCCTTGGGGCCCCAGCCGTTTTCGAGCTTGACGCCGTCGTTCAACGCCTCTTCGACCTCGTCCTTTGCGGCGGGCATCTCGTAAAGCTGCTCGAGACAGTACATGGTAACGGTATCGGAGCCGGCCCTGAGCGCGCTCCCCGCGACGTCTATCGCCACGTTGCCGCCGCCGACGACTATCGTCCTGCCCGAAAGACGGACGGAATGATCGTTATTGATCCTTCTCAGGAAGCTGACGCCCGTCTCGACGCCCAAAGCGTCCTCGCCGGGAACGCCGGCCAGTCTGCCGCCCTGCATGCCTATCGCGATGAAGAACGCCTTATAGCCCTGCTCCCTGAGCTCCTGTATGGTCACGTCTTTGCCGACCTCGACGCCGAAACGGAACTCCACGCCCATTTCCTTTATAACGTCGATCTCGGCGGCCATTATATCCTTTTCGAGCCTGTATGAAGGTATGCCGTGCTCCAGCATGCCGCCCGCGCGCTGTTCCTTTTCGAATACGGTGACGGGATAGCCGTCGCGCCTTAAGAAGTACGCCGCGGAAAGACCGGCGGGGCCGGAGCCGATGACGGCCACCCTGTACTCTTCGCCCCACATGCCGCCGTCGTGCTTCTCGCAGAGGGGCACGTAGCGGTCCTTCTTATCGAGATCGCGCGAGGCGATGAACTTCTTTATCTCGTCTATCGCAAGGGGAGCGTCGACCGTGCCCCTCGTGCAGGCGTCCTCGCAGCGGCGGTTGCAGACCGCGCCGCAGATCATGGGCAGGGGGTTGTCCTGCTTGATGAGCTTCAGAGCTTCGTCATACCTGCCCTCGGCCGCCATCTTGATATAGCCCTGCACGGAGAGGTGCACGGGGCATGCGGTCTTGCAGGGAGCGGTGCCGGTATCGTAGCAGTTGATCTTCGCGTCGTCGCGGTAATTGTAATTCCATTTATCCGCGCTCCATTTGCGCCCGTTCGGGAGCTGCGTCTTGGGGTATTTCACCTCGCTGCCGTCCTTTTTGCAGAGCTTCTGACCGAGCTTCGCCGCGCCGACGGGGCATACCTCGACGCACTTGCCGCAGGCGACGCATTTTTCCTTTTCGACGTGCGCGCGGTAGGCGGAGGCGGACATATTGGGCGTGTTGAACAGCTGCGAGGTCCTTAGCGCGTTGCACACGCCGGGAGCGCAGTTGCAGATCGCGACGATCTTATCCTCGCCGTCGATATTGGTTATCTGGTGGACGTAGCCGTGGCGCTCCGCCCTCTCGAGGATCTCGTAGACCTCCTCCTTGGTGACGTAATGGCCTATGCCGCGGTCGTCCATGTACTCGGCCATATCGCCCACGCCGATGCAGTAATCGCCCCTTATCTCGCCCGAGCCCTCGCCGCGCATGGTCTGCTGCTTGCGGCAGGAGCATTCGGATATGCCGAATTTATCGTACATGTCGATCCATCTGGAAAGATGCTCGACGGGCACGCTCTTGCTTTCGGCCTTTATCGCCTTCTCGACGGGTATGACGTGCATGCCTATGCCCGCTCCTCCGGGAGGAACGAGCTGTGTGAGCCCCGCGAGCGGTATCTGCGTCATGAGGTTGAAGAACGTGGCGAGCTGTGGGAATTCGTCCGTAAGCCTGTCCTGCATCATCATGAACTCCGCGCTTCCGGGAACGAATATCGGCAGCTCGTACTGAAGATGCTTATCGGGCGTTTTGGCGCGGTTCTGCTCGATGACGCCTATCCAGCGCAGGCGCTCGACCATCTTCTGCGTGTCCTCCACGCTCATGCCGTTCATTTCGGCAAGCTCGGGCACGGAATAGGGCACCCTCGTCTTTTTGAAATTAAGAAGGAATTTGACCTGCTCCTTGTTGAGGATCATGTCGAGTATCCAGTATTCGGGATCGCGGTCGTTGATCTTATGAAGCAGTTTTTTCTTGACGCGGTCGGTGATCATCTCGGCAAGCTTCTTGACGAGCTTCTCCTTTTCGGGATCCTCCGGAACGTAGTTGGGGTCCTGCCAGTAATCGCGCTCGTTGATCATCGGATCTCCGATCTTCCATTCCTCAAAGCTTTTTCCCATGCTCTTATCCTCGGCTTTCGTTATGTTTTGCGCGGCGCGGAGCCGCATTCTTTCGATTATAATATACAGCATTTTCGGCCTTCCGTCAATACGGGATCAGGGCCCAAAACGAAAAAGAAGGATCCGGGGCGCGCCCCGGATCCCTGCTTGCGATCGGATGAATTCTTCGATCCGTCAGATGTTCAGTATGTAATTCACTAAGCAGGTCACGTCCGCGGTATCTACTTTGCCGTCTTCGTTGAAGTCCGCATTTATTATGCCCTTTACGGAGAGCTCCGCTTTGTTGAGCAGGAAGCCGTAGAGCAGCGCAACGTCTTCGAAATCGACGTCGCCGTCGCAGTCCACGTCGCCGCGGAGGATCTTGTAATAGGTCACCGTGATCTCGACCGCGTCCTCCCTCATGAAGCCGGAGGCCTCGCCGGGATAGGCGAAATACCCCTCAAGCGCGGGGATCGGCGCGTTATACGTTGTGTAGACCGGTATGAACGCCGTGTACGTCTCCGCCGCTTCCGTGCCGTCCTCGTATACGTAGCGGACGGTCAGCCTCGTCTCCTTCACGCAGTACGTCGCGGTGTAGACGGCGTCCTCCGTTACGGGGATCACCTTGGGATCCCAGTCGAAGAAGCTGTAGGTGTGGTCGGCGTCCGCAGCCTTTTCGGGAGTCGCTCCGTTATACTCGGGCATGGCGCCGTAAGGCACGTTCTCATCAGTCTCGAGCACGTTGCCGTCCTCGTCCTTCCAGGTTATCGTGTAGGTCCTGACCGTGGGAGTGAATGTCGCGGTGTAGGTCGCGTCGCCCGTTACCTCGCTGATCGCGGGAGTCCAACCCGCGAACGTGTACGTGTACTGCGCGGTCGCGTCCTTAGCGGGATCGGCATGCGTCGGAATAGCTCCGTACGCGACGGTCGTCGTGTCGATCACGGAATCGTCGTCCATCTTCCACGTTATCGTGTAGGTCCTGACCGTGGGAGTGAATGTCGCGGTGTAGGTCGCGTCGGCCGTTACCTCGCTGATCGCGGGAGTCCAACCCGCGAAGGCGTACGTGTACTGAGCGGTCGCGTCCTTAGCGGGATCGGCATGCGTCGGAGTAGCTCCGTACGCGACGGTCGTCGTGTCGATCACGTAACCGTCGTCCATCTTCCATGTTATCGTGTAGGTCCTGACCGTGGGAGTGAACTGCGCCGTATAGGTCGCGTCGGCCGCGGCGGGAACTATGCTCGGCGTCCAGCCGGAGAACGCGTAGGTGTACTGCGCCGTCGCGGGCCTCGTCGGGGTCTGACCGCTGTAGCTCGGCGTCTCGCCCTCCGCGACGGTCGTCGTTCCGAGCACGGTGCCGTCCCAGTTTTTCCAAGTGATGGTGTAGGTCTGTGCGGACTGCTCGCCTATGAAGTAATAACCCGAAGCGGTCGTGCCGTCGTGCAGGGTAACGCTCTCCGTGCCGCAGAGACTCAATCCCTCGGGATAGGTCTGGCGGTTGGTGTTGTCCGGCTCGAATATCGCGTTATCCTTCGTAGCGGCCATTCCCTTGAAATCGCCGCCCGAGATGAACGTTGCGTGTTCGGGATTCGTGTTGTTGTTCCTGTATGCGTTGGTTGTCGCGGTCTTGGCGGTGTAAATGCCGCCCGTGATCGCCGCGATCTTCGCATACGTCGTATTATAGACCGCGTGGTAACCCGCCGTGGTGCAGTTGGCGTTGACCTCCAGCCCCGCGCCGAGCTCGTCGATCACGGGGAGGTAGCTCGCGTTGGCGCTGCCGTTCTGGATGCCGACGCCGTTCGCGTTGATGACGGTATTCTTGATCGTACCGATATGCGCGCCGGAGAGCGGCGTATCGTCGTGTACCGTGGTGCCCTTTGTGCCGCTCGCGTTCTGGGACGCAGCCGCAGTATACGGAGTAGTCGACGTCCTCGAATCCAGACACGCGATGTAGTTATAGATCGCGATCCCCTTCTGAGCGGAACCGGTAACGATCGTCAGCGCGCCGGTTTGGCTGTCGATCGCGGAAATGATGCCGTTGTTGGCGATAACTGTCGTGGTCGCGGTAAAAGTATTCCCCTCGCCTATCAAGTCTATCGAAGGCGCCTCATAGTCATAAACGATCACTTCGCTCTCTCCGCCGGTGCCCCAGTACGCGGTACAGGACGATGAGGCGTTCGCGGTAACGTACATTATCTCTTCGAGATTACGCGTGTACTCGCGCTCCTGATTGTTGATATTCGCCAAAGCGAAAGCTGCCGCAGTTGTCGCACCTGCCCGGAAGTCGCTGTTCTTGATTGTCCCGATATGACCGGAATTGAGAACCGCATAAGTGCCGGTGTTTGTCTTGAATACGCAGTTTTCAACGGAGTTTATCGTCGCCGCGTTCCTCTTGTAGTGAACGTTGGACTCGGAGGTGTATTTCGAGGTGGTAAAAATGCCCGTTCCGGAATAGTACTGCAGAGTCGTACGCTCTGTATACGGACCGGCTGCGGAATTATGAAGCGCATAATTGGTCGTAGCGGTAAACGCGCTGTTCCTGAGCGTGCCGATAGCGCCTGCGTTGCGGAAGGCATACTGACCGTTGGAGTTCACCGTCAGATTGTCGATCGTGTCGATCGTCGGGGGCACGGAACAGGTATACTCCCTGTCGTATCTTGTGACAATGCCCGCCGTAACGGTAAGATGAGGATCCGTTTGCGAACTGCGGTTGGTCTGCCTGTCCTCTGTTAAAACGCCATAGCGTAAATCGCCGTTCAAAACCGTCGGTTCATTGCTGGCCGCATTGTTGCTGACAGTCACGTTGGACAACGTGCCGATATGCCCCTGATTATTGAGAACGTAATACTTGCCGATAAGCGTAATGCCGTTGATAGTGCCTATGGTGCTGCCCTTTTCAAGATTCTTGGTGTAGACCGCAACGCGGCGATACTCGGTGCCGGAGGCTGTCACGTCAGTATAGCTACGGGTATACTCGAAGGTGCTGTTGGCTCCTGCCGAAGCGTTGTAAAGCACATTATAACTGCCGGTGTTTCCGCTGAGCGTGAGACCGGGAGCGTCGATCGTCTGAATATAGCCCGTGTTATAGAGCGCATAGTAGGTGCCGCAGGACCAAGTGCCGGAGCAGGTAATGCTTGTGATCTCGGAGGGCTGCCCGTAAACGCTGTATTGGTAGGTAACGTTGCCGCCGACCTTGTCTCCGTATTTATAATCGATCTGCTCCGTAAATGCGCCGTCATTGTAAACAGTGCCAATTCCCGTTGCGGAAATGTTGACGGTCCCCTCTATGCTGCGGATAATGCCGCCGCTCAGGTTATGCATTGAATAATGGGACGTTGAGATCTTCGTGTTGTCCGGGTGCTTGTAGGTTTTGATCTCGGTCGTGCCGCCGATCTTGTTGATTATTCCGTAATTGACCAGCGCATAACCGTGGCTCGAACTGTTGCTCGTGTTCTCGGCGTAGATATTGCAGTTGATGATCTGATCGATAGTCGGACGGCAGTTTGCGTCCTCCTTATAATAAATCGTCCTAGTATAACCGTTGCTTGAGGAATCGACCTGTTTCCAAACGTTGGTGTTATACCACCAATCGTAGTTATTTATAATAGTGTTACAGTTAGTGTTGCCCTCGGAAGCAGTTGCCAATCCGTTGCCGCGAGTATCAACCTGAGCGGAGTCCGGATGCGCGATGAACGTGGAATTCGACATCGTATTGATCACCGCATGGTTGTTGATCGCGTAAAAACCAACCTCGATGTGGCAGTTCACGATAGTACCGATGACGCCCTTATCGGCTTCTGCGACAGTATAACCGCTGGCTATCGCGCCTCCGCGGATATTGCGGTTCGAAATGCCGTACTTGCCGTCGATCGTAAGACCGTTGATCTCGGTGATAGTGCCGCCGTAATTGAATATGGAGACGTCGCTGCAGCAGAACATATGACCGCCGGAGATCAGATTTACAACTCCGGTATTGTAGTTATAAAGGTTCAGGCCGCAGCTGCCGCCGTTGGCTGTGGATATGTCAACGTTGGTCAGTTCCGTTATCGTGCCGAGATTGAATATGCCGTAGTTGTTGGTATTGACTTTCTGGATTTGGGACAGCGCGAGCAGACTGTCTCCGGATTTGCCGATAACCGCCAGCGTTGCCCCGGCATTGTTTCGAATAACCGCCGATCCGTCGGAACCCGAAGCGTTGCTGATCGCGTCGGAAGTGATCCTGCCGCCGCCCACGGTATCCACGATGGTAAGGCTTCCGCTGTTGATTATTGCCGCAATGCCCTTATAGGCCGCAGCCGCAGCCGTTGCGCCGGTCGCGTATTCCCAAACGCCGCCCTTGAGATCGAGCGTCAGACTGCCCTTGTTCACCAGTCTGCCGACTGCGCGGAAGCCGTTGACGTCGACCGTGACGTTCGCGGTCTCGGGGATAATGTAGACCGAGATGGAGCTTTCGTCCTCAAACGAGCCGCAGTCCATCACGAGACGAACGGTGCATTCGCCGTCCATGGGGATATTCGCCATGGCCTCGGCAAGCGTGGGATAATAGCTGTCCGTCCTGCTGTTGTAGGCGACCATGCCCGTGTAGAAGCCGTATACGTAAACCTCGCCGCCGTTTTCCGCGCCGACCGGGACCTTTCCGTTGTAATTCATACCGCTTCGCGGGGATACGCCGGTAAGGTTCCAGACTATGCCGTTATTATTGGCAGCGGAAACGCCCATGGAGGCGTCCGTCGGCGCGGCGTATGCCGTACCAACGCTCATGGCCGACGGGGCCTTGTTGACTACGTAATGCGTTTTGCCGTTTATCTCCCTCGTTTCGGAAAGGGTGTTTCCCGTGAATCGGACGTAGCTCGCGTACTGGCTTTCGTTAAGTACGAACACGGGGATGTACTGCCCCGAGGTTCCCGTCAGCGTCACGGTGCAGTCAGAGGTCACGTTCGTGACGTTGACCGTCGTCCCGCTGACGGAGGCGGACGCGGAGCCGGAGGTCACGGAGGCGGAAACGTTCGTCAGCCAGCTTGCGTCATAGGAAACGGTGGAGCCGTCCTCGCAGAAATAGCCGTGGCCGACGACGGAACCGTTGTAGACGAAATCGACCTTGTACCTGTACCAGCGCAGACCGTCGCTATCGTAATACCAGGTGCTCGTGCCCGTGCCGGAGGTCTCCGCATAGCGGGGATCGTCCACTCCGTTCATAAGCGAGGCGGGAGCTACCGCGACTTCGGCGGCTGTCGTGCTGCCGGTCTTGACCTTGACGGTGGAGGCCGCGGTGCCTGCGGAGGACTTGAACTGGATCACGCCCGTTCCGTGGCTTGAGATGATCCGGGCCTTGTTGGTCGAAGTCCAGAGCTTGCCGCTCACCTCGATCCTGCCGTTGACGTCGAGCTGGGCGTCCGGCTGCGTGCCCACGGCCTGCAGATCGTCGGAGCCGTCAAGCACGTAAAGGTTTTTGCCCGAGGGAATGACTATCTTCGCGCCTTCATCTACCTTCGTGACCGTTCCCTTGGAAAGTATCACGTTTTCGTTCATCGTGATGGTGCCGCTTTCGGCTATCAGCGTGAAATTGAACGGGATCGGGATGCCCGCAAGATCGCTCGTATTGATGTTGACGCTGATCAAACTCACGCTCATCGACAACGACATCGGGTTTATCGAGGAGTTGCCGTTCACCCGGACGATCTGCCTGTCGCCCGCAAACGACTTCGTTATGCTGCCGTCGGTTCTGAAAAGGGCGGAGGACGACGAGCCCATGAACGTGAGCCACAGATCGTGATAACCCGCGTTCGTTCCGTAGAGATTGAAGTACACGCTCTCGGACGCGCCGGAATAGAGCGTCATCGGCGCCCAGACGTTCTTGACGGTGAACTTGGAGAACGGGAAAACGCCCGCGCTCTTGAGGGTATTCAGGTTGGAAGCGCTGCCGGGATAATCGGCGACGAACAGGTTCTCATATACCGTCGCGCCGGATTTCACCTCAACGCTGCCGGTGCCCTTGATATAGCCGAACGCGTAGAGAACGGAGCCGCTCTCGAAAGTCATCTTGGCCTGAGGATCCATCACGATCAGGCCGTAGGGGCCCGCCTGGCCCTGGCTCATGATATGAACGCCGGAGGCTACGCAGACCTTGCCCTTTACGGTGACGTTCGCGTTATCCCTGAAATACAGCGTCCTGTAAGGGACCGCGTCCGGGATAGTGGAGCCGTAAGCGTATTTGAAATTGGCGATATTGGAATTCGTCACGATCTGTTCCGAGCTGTCGTACGGGATCAGCAGCGTGACGCCGGAGGATATCTCGTAATTGCCGTCGTAGACGGAGCCGTCCACGGCAAGCGTGATCTTTTTGGAGCCGTCGGCAATCGCGGCGGCGTTCGCCTCGTTGAGGTCGAAATAGTAATTACCGCTGACGTTGAACGTGGCGAGGCCCGCGCGGATGAACACGGGCTTTACCGTGATGGACTGGCCGATATAGACGGAGGCGGGGTTATTCCTGCTCAGGTATTTGTCGTTGGTCTCGTCGTGCCAGCCGTACAGCTCGTAGCCGCTGTCGGGAGTTGCGGAAAGGTTGTACGCCACCGTGGAGAGCCTCGTGATCTGAAGGCTTGAAGTGACCGCCGTGCCGTCCACCGTATAGGAGCCGTGCTCGCCGGGAATGAAAGTGACCGTGGCTTCGGTAGCTATGGGGGTCAGCGTGATATTGGAAAAGGTGACGCCGATACCGGTATTATATCCCGCTGCACTCTTATTGCTGGTAAGCGTGATCGTGAGCGAGCTGCCGACGTTGAGCTGACCGGAATAATTACCGGAGGAGCCGCTCTGCTGAGTGCTGCCGATCTTGAAGGTGCCCTCTGAAGCTGTGACCGTCCAGCTGAATGACAGCGTTGCGTTGAAGGTCGAATCGTTCGTGAGCGTCAGCGTATCGGACTGAGAATAATAAACGCTGCCGAAGCCTATGGACTGTTTTCGCGCTTTGACCAGACCGGTGATCGTTCCGGACGACGGAACGGCCCATGTCCCGATGCTGCCCGTCGTTGCCGAAAGGCCCGCTACGCCCGGATCGAGGACAGCCCTTGAGGGCGCGGCCGGTACTTCCTTGCCGGTTGCGAATACGCTCGCGGGGAATACGCCCGCGATCATAGCGGCCGCAATGAAAATTGCCAGCAGTTTCTTCAGAGTTTTCATTTTGACGAATACCTCCTGACGGCATATCAAAATGCCGTGTGCTTTGATATGTGGTCGATTTATGAAAATGCCGAACGCTTGCGTCAAGCGTTTCGGCTTTGATTTCATTAGGCGAATACGGCCGGAAGGAAAGCCCCTTCCGGCCGCGAATCAATTATTCACCTGCAGACTCTTCCCCGGACTCAGCGGGTTCCTCTGTGGGTTCAGCCGTGGGAGCTTCGGTCGGCTCCTCGGCGGGTTCCTCCTCGGGTTCCTCTGTGGGTTCCTCGGTGGGTTCTTCTGTGGGCGCTTCGGTCGGAGCCTCTGTGGGGGCTGCGGTCGGAGCCTCTGTGGGCGCTTCGGTGGGCGCTTCCGTAGGAGCCTCCGTCGGAGCTTCGGTGGGCGAGTGCTTCGTTTCCTCGGTGGGGGCTGCGGTCGGCTCATCGGTGGTTATTTTGAGCGTGCCGTTGAGCTTCATGGTCTTCCTGTATTTGGCGGAGAGGCCGAAGCCCGTGCTGATCCCCGCGATAAGGAGCAGCGCTATTGCTATGCTGAGGACAGCTCTGTTTTTCTTTATGAATTCCTTTATCCTATCCATGCAGAGCCCTCCTCAGTTCACCTGCGTGAACGTAACTATTACCTGAAAATCGTATTCCGTTTCCGAAGGAGTACCGTCAACAACGAGCTTCAGTATTTCCTCCGCGGTTTCCCCCGGATCGATCACGTCGACGTTCTTCCATTCGAAGACCGAGCCTTCCGTATTGGGCTCGCCCTGTTTGGCTCCGAGCGTGGGCTTGAGGAAATCGTCGACCTTCTTGTTAAATACGAGCTTGACGCTGTAAACGACGGCGACCTCGGAGCTGTTCGTAAGGAAGATCTTTCTCTCGTCATACGTATTGCCATTGACAAGATCCACGGAGTAATCCGATCTGTCGAGTTCGGCGCCCACATTGAAGGAAGCGATCCTCGCCTTGGCTCCGGCAGTGCCGGAAGAGGCCGCGAATTTTGCGAATATTCCCGATACAAGACAGCTCGTCGCTATCGCGAGGCAGAACAGCAGCACCGCGACGTCGACGAAGATCCCTCCGGATGCTTTCCTTCGATTCATAGAATTACCTCCCTCTATGGATAAGCGGGAAACCCGCACCGATCTCATTCCTCTTTTTTCTCTTCGGAAGGCGCGTTTTCTTCGGCCTTCTCTTCCTTTGCGGCGGCTTCGAACTGCCTGCGCAGCTCGATTATCTCCCGCTGCATTTTTTCCACCTTGTCCTCCTCCTGCTTATCCTGCTCCCTGGCTCTGAGCGAGAGCGTCAGCAGCACGAAGATGACTACCAGTATCATTATCATTCCGGGCACGGTCTTTATGAACCTCATCGCCGCGCCTGCGAACGGTATGGCGAAGAGCACCCTGCCCTTTATCCTCGAGACGGTCACGGGATCGTCCGGAGCGTTGTTCGCGTCGCCCTTGGCGACGAACACGCCGGAATCCTTATCCATCTCGATCACCCTGTGCACCACGGGAGTGCCGCCCGTCTGGTACACTACTATGTCGCCGACTTTATAATCCTTCGCCTTGACGGCGATAATGAGGTCGTTGACCTTATAGGTCGGCTCCATGCTCCCCGTGAGGACGACTCCCGCGCCGAAGCCCAGAGGCATCGGAAGCGAATCGCCGCGGAAGGCCTTGACGAAAAGGCTGAATATGCAGCAGTACGCCACGAGAGCGATCAGTATGAATGCGATCGCCTTTCCGACCGTCACCCTGCCCTTACGGGTTTTTTCGGTTTCGTTTCCGTTCATTGACGGGTGTTCCTCCAAAGGGGGAAGCTCAGGCTCCCTCCTGCTCCCTTTCGCGGCGGTTATCCCTGACGCGGGTGATTATCGCGAACACGAGCACTATCGCGCTGATGCCGATGAGCACGAGGCCCCACTGCAGCATCGTCGCGGCGCCGGTCTGAGGCGGTCCCGGAGGAATGGGGCCCTCGTCGCCTTCGATGATTATGTAGAAGCCGATGAGCGCGTCGTCCGCGGTATCCCATGCGGCCTTGTTGCCGAGGTAGGTGTCGATCGGGTCGGACTCATAGATGCCGGGCTCGATCTCGTCGCCCCTTTCGAATATCCAGTACCAGCCGATATCGAAATCCTGTATCGCCTTGGGATCGACCGTGCCGGTGACGGCGCGCGCGCCGATGAGATCGTCGGGCGTTACGCCCTCGGGAAGGAGGTGTTCGTAGTTCGTCGCGGGGGAGGAGCCGTCGGCCTTGAAATCGCCGTATAGCTCGAGAATATCGCATTCCTTTATCATCCAGGCGAAAGCCGTGTACTTAATGGTATCGCCGCTGTCGTTCTTGAGCCTTATGACGGTGGGCAGCTCCGTTCCGGGAGCGAAGACGTTATCCTCGTTCTGGGATTCGACGTTCTGATAGTACTGAGAGAAGAAGGAAAGCTCGGCTATGCCGTCCTCATGGACGGTGGTGTTCTCATCCCATGTAAGCTTCTTATTTGCGAACGTAAGAAGATGCTGGGGGCTCTCCGCCCTCCCGGCATAGGTCAGCATCACTACCAGCGGCAGCGTTATGACCTCCAGTATGAACAGGACCAGTACGGTGGGAAGCAGCCACCTGTTCGTCCTCTTTTTCATGGCAAAGTCTCCCTTCTTATCGTTTGCGGCGTGCGCCGCAGGAAAAAATCGTTTCAGGCCTTTCGGCATGGATCGAAGCCTCCGCTTGGCAGGGGTTTCGATCATATGCCGATCCTTGTAAGATCCGCCCGGCCCGCCCGCCACGAGAGCGGGCCGGGAAATCATTAAGATCAGTTAATTGCCTGCAGTGCAATTAGTCGATCTGGGTCGCGGTGGCGGTGAACTCAACGGAGATCTGAGTGCTGGCGCCTTCGGGAACAATGATGCCCTCAACACCGGCAGCGATGTTTCCGAGATAGGTGTCGGCCTGGTCGTAGATCTCGATGACTTCGCCATCATTATCCTTGACTTCAAAGGGCCACTGCCAGGAGAGGGTGAACGTGTAATCCATCTCCTTGCCGGGCTTGAAATCGTAGGACATCTTGAGGGTGGTATCGGTGACCTCGAGCTGGAAGTTGGTGCCGCCGGAAACGATGCCGGAAAGAGCTTCCTCAACGATATCCTTGTACTCGTCTTTGCCGGCGACCTTCTTCAGGATCTGCATGGCAGAGAAGATGGAGCAGCCGTTCTCGGTGAAGCCGAGCGCGATGGCGGCATCGAGCTGATCCTGATGACCATTCTGAAGGACCTCGATGATCTTGTCGGCAAGATTGAATTCCTGATCCTTGCCGGAGATGACGAGATTCCACTTGATGGGGGTGTAGGCCCCCTCAAGATCGAAGGTGTTGAAATAGCCGTATTCGCCGTCCTTCAGAACGAGCTGGGTGTAATCGACATAGCCGTTCATAGCGGGGAGAACAACGTCCTTCCAGTTCTTGATCTCAAGGGTGTAGCGGGTAGCTACCTCGGGGGTGCCCTTTACGGTAGCGACCATATCGCCGTTTACGTCCTTATCCTTGGAGCTGGTGCCGGGAGCGACGACGTAATCATCCATAGACGAGATGACGGAGTATTTATGCTTGCCGTCCTCATTATAGGTGTCGTCATGGGTCTCGTACTGCTTCGCAAACGGTGCGCCGTTCATGGTAAGCAGGATGCCCCACTTGGCAACGCGGGCCTGACCTTCACCCTGAGCCTTCGTGACGTACTTGGCGAAGGTGCTTCCGACGAAGCAGGCGGTGATCATTGTGAGAGCCAGCATGAGAGCTGCGACTTTCACAGTCCAATTCTTCTTCATAAGAATTCTTCCTCCTATTGAAATAATTAATGTTGGGGCAAACATTGCCCTTTGGAAATGCCCGGGACAATCGCTTGTCCCAACAGTGAGACCGTCATTCGGTATCGCGCCGCCGTGGCGCAGCGCTTTTGTTATCGAAGCATTCTCACTCATTATATTCGCCGCGCCGCATCGTGGCATGCGGACGGAAAATACACTCGTTTATTCGGCGGAGCCGTTCTTTTCGGCCTGCTCCTTGGCAAGGGCGCGCAGGCGTTCGAGCTCCTTCTCGAGCTCGGCGGTGCGGTCGTCGTCCTTCTTGGAGGAGCGCGACCTGCGGATTATGTCGAAGATGATGAACGTCAGCACGGGAACGCCGATGAACAGCGCCATGCCGAGGGGCTTCTGCAGGAAATAGATGAAATCGCCCAGGGCGGGTATGCGGGCGCTGTATCTGCCGACGACCTTATCCGCGGGCACGGGATCGGTATCCTGCGTGTTGTTCGCGTCGCCCTTCGTGGTGAAGGAGAGGGCGCCGCCTTCGTTGTTGACCTTGATTATCCTATGCGTTACGACGGAGCTGTTTTCCATATAGGAGATGACGTCGCCCGCCTTGAGTTCGTTCACGTCGGCCTTCTTCGTGAGGATCAGATCGCCCACCTCTATATGATCGGCGGCAGGCCTTTCGACGAGATAGAACGGATCGTCCGTATCGAGGGCGTTGACGCTCATTATCGTGTTGGCGACCTTGTGATCCTCCGCCATCGTGTAGACGGTGTCCCCCACCTTGATGGAGGCAAGCTCGGCTTCCGTCATGCCGACGATCTCGGAGCGGTAGATGCTGTGCTGAACGTCGCTGCTCATGGAGCCCGATTTTACGACGAGCGGAGTTATGCCGAATACGGAGGGCGGCACGTCGCTGTGGATGAGCCCCTTCACTATGATGGTTATATTGAAAATGAGCAGCAGCCCGAACAGGACGCAGAGCGCCGCGCCTATTACGGAGACCGCTATATTCAGTACGGAACGTTTTTCTTTCATGCTTCCTCCTCGAGGGATGGGGCGAAGCCGATATTTGCGGCAGGCCCTGTAATGCGGAACGGCGGAAAATGGGTATACTCCCCCCATACCATTCCGATTATATACATTATACCACTTTATGGCAGTATTGCAATAGTTCGAGAAGAAATCAAAAAAGAATTTTTGTATTATTTTGTTTCAAATTATTCACATCCCGCCTGTAAATCGGGCACAAAAAACGCAAAAGGCGGCATGAAAAAAGCCGGGATCGGCCCGGCGCAGTATCCTATTCGCATTATTCCAATATCCGCCCCGTCGTGTCGAAGCGAAGATCGCATCTTTTTTCCGGTCGGCAGGCGGCAAAATACGCCTCCTCCATGGGGATCCATCTGTTTTTGAACGCCTCCGCTCCCCCTTCGCCCTCCCTTTCGGCTATGCGGCGCAGCTGCTCGTCGGGGGAAACGGTGAGGAATATCCTCATATCATAATAAGGGAAGAGCGCGTCGTTGAGGGAATACGAGCCTTCGACTATCACGAACCGCCCGGGCCTTACGGTCTCCGTCTCCCCGAGGCGCATAGTCCGGCAGTCGAACCTTCTGAAGCTTATCTCCTCCGCGCCGTTCCTCAAAGGAAGGAGCGCCTCCGAAAGGAACCTCTCGTGGTCGACGTTTTCGCCGGGCGTTTTCAGCCTTTTCAAAGTTCGCTGTTCGGGACGGAGGAAGAAATCGTCCATATGAAAAACCGCGCACCCCGCAAGGCTTTGAAGCCTTCCCGCGAGCGCGGTCTTGCCCGAGGCGCATCTGCCGTCTATCGCGGCGATCACCCTGCCGCGGGACGCAAGAAGCGCATCCGCCAATCGAAGGATCTCTTCGGTCATTCCTTCCCTCTCCCGTCTACGGAGATTATCTCCTCCCCTATCCTGCTGACAAGGTCGGCGGCCTGCATCCTGTATGCCTGCCCGATGCACTTCGATACCGCGATATCGTTCGAGGAGCCGTGCCCCTTTACGACTATCTTCCTGCAGCCGAGGAGCACGCTCCCGCCGTAGTTGCGGTAATCCATGAAGCGCTTTTCCTCCGCGAACATCTTTTTCATGAGGAGCGCGCCTATCTTGTTGATGGTACGGGAATAGATATCCTTTTTGAGCTTTTTCAGCATCTCGAGGCACGCGCCCTCGGTGGACTTTATGAGGACGTTCCCCGCGAAGCCGTCCGTAAGGACGAGATCGTACTTGCCGGACAACAGATCTCGGCTCTCCATATTGCCGACGAAATTGACGTTCGGCATCTGCTTGAGCATGGGATAGGCGGCTTTTCTCAGCTCGTCGCCCTTCTCCTCCTCGACGCCGATATTCAGGAGCGCCGCCCTCGGCGCCTCGAGGCCGTACGCGGACTTCAGATACAGGCTGCCCATAACGGCGAACTGGCAGAGCATGAGAGGGGTTATATCGACGTTCGCCCCGCTGTCGCACACGCCGACGATCCCCCCCGCCATCGTGGGAAGTATCGGGCAGAAGGCGGGCCTTTTGACGCCCGCTATGCGGCCGAGCCTCAGCGTCGCCGCGGCGACGAGCGCGCCCGTGGAGCCTATCGTGACTATGCCGTGGAGGGAGTCGTCGCTCCTTATGAGCTCGACGGCCTTCATGAGCGAGCTCTCCTTCTTCTGCCTTATGGCGATGGTGGGCGTCTCGTCGCAGCCGATGACCTCGGGGGCGTGGAGTATCTCCAGCCTTGAAGCGTCGTACTTTTTTCCTTCGAGCGCCTTCTTGATCATCTCCCCGTCGCCCGTGAGGACGAGCGAGAGATCGGGATACTCGTCGAGCGCGATGAGCGCGCCGCCGATATTCGCCTCGGGGCTGTGGTCGCCGCCGAAGCAGTCGAGAGCCAGTCTTATCATTCCTCTGTTTCCTTTGCGAGCGATTTTACGTAGGAGCGGCGGCGCTTGTGCTTGATCTCCTTAAAGCGCTTCCACTGGTTCTGTATCATGTAATTGTCCTCGAGATTGAGGTTCGTCTCGGCGTATTTGACGCCCGGCGCCCTCAGCATCCTTTCAAGGCCCGCGGAGATTATTACGCTCACACCGCGGTTCGCCCATTCGGGATCGACTCCGACGAGGCCGAGGTCGATTATCTCGGGGTGCTTCATGGCCCAAAGTATCCTGACTATCGCCGCGGGGGTGAGATGGCCCCCGGACTTCTGCACGGCCTTCGCTATCGAGGGGAAGCATACGCCGAGGCAGACGACGTTATCGTCCTTATCCAGTATGGCGGCGACGTGATCGAGGTCGATTATCATGCGGAAGTTGTCGATCATTAGCTTCTTCATGCCGGGCGTGAAGGGCACCGTGCCGTAGAGCTTGTCGTACGACTTGTCGATGAGCTCGAAAAGCCCGTCCGCGTAGCGGTTCAGGAAATCGTTGACGTTCTTCGCCGGGCCTATCCTCAGCTCGTAGCGCTTCATTATCTTCTGCGAGATGCGTTCGAGAGCGCCCTCCTCCTCGGGCGGGAATATCATGCTCTCCGTCCAGTCGACCTCTTTCTTATAGCCGCAGTTCTCGATGAGCCTGCCGTAATACTCGGCGTTGTACTGCTCCTCGAACGTGGAGAGCTTGTCGAAGCCCTCCACGAGGAGGCCTTCGCGCTCAAGGTCGGAGAAGCCGAGGGGTCCGCAGACGGTGTCCATGCCCTTCGCCCTGCCCCAATCCTCGACGGCGGCGAAGAGGGCGGAGGCGACCTCCTGATCGTCGATGGAATCGAACCTCGTGAACCTGATGCGCTTTTCGCCGTTCTTCTCGTTGGCGGCCTTCTGGAGTATGCCGGAAATGCGGCCGACGGGCTTCCCGTCCCTCCACGCGAGGTAATAGACGGAATCGCAGGTATCGTTATAGATATAGTCCTTTCGGAATATCTTTTTCTCGTCGCCGTAGAGAGGCGGCACGAAATACGGGTTGTCCTTATACATTTCAAGCGGGAAATTGAGGAATATCCTCTGTTCCCTCTTCGTTTTTACCTCTTTTACCGTTACCATGCTGCCCTCCGTTTCGGCTCTTTATTGTCAGCGGTGTATGGAATGGAAGCAGACGCCGAGCGAGTTGGGCCCGCAGTGGCTGCCCGCGGTGGGATTGACCTGAACGGTGATTATGTTCGCCTTGTCGCCGAACCTTTCGCGAAGGCCCGCCTCGACCTCGGCGGCGATATCGTCCACGTCGGCGCTGGCGATCAGTATGCGGTGATCGGTCACGCTCTCGCCGAGCTCGTCCACGTATGCGAGCAGGCGGTCGATCGCCTTCGCCCTGCCGCGCTCCTTGCCTATCGAGGTCATTTTGCCCTCGGCGTTCATGTAGATAATCGGGCGGACGCCGAGCAGCGTGCCCATCGTGGCGGCAAGACCGGATACTCTGCCCGAATGCTTGAAGAATTTGAGATCGTCCGCGAAGAAATAGGTGGCGAACTTATCGACCTCGGTCTTCGCCCATTCGAGTATCTCCTCTACGGGCCTGCCTGCCTTGACCATGTCGCCCACCTCGTAAACGATCGCGAGGCCCGCTATCGAGATGCCCTTGGAGTCGATCTCATAGAAGCGGCTCCCGGGGTATTTCTCGGTAAGCTCGGCCACGGCCTGATCCATGGCCTCGAAGGTGGCGCTCATGTTCCTTGAAAAATGCACGTAGAGGATATCGTCGCCGTTTTTGTAATACGGCTCGAATATCTCGTAATACCTCTCGCGGCTGATGGCGCTCGTGTTGGGTATAACGCCGCCCCTCAGCGTATCGTAGAAGGCTCTGGAATCGAACTTCTCGAAATCGACGTAGGGATAGGTGGTTTTGCCGTCGATGGAGTACGGCATGCTGATGAGGGAATAGCCGTAGAGGTCGGCGATTTCGGGGGTGACGTCGCAGTCGGTGTCGGTGAAGAGCTTGAGCATTCGGTTTTCTCCTTTATTATTCCAGTATCATAATGTAATCGTAAATGGGCTGCCCGCCGTCGAGCAGTATCACCTCGGTGCGCCTGTGCGCCTTCTCGAGGGCGGCCTTTACGGCTTCGGAAACGGCTATCTCGGTATCCTTTCCGCAGACGAGCATCAGTATGCCGAAATCGTCGGCGTTCAGCGCTTCGGCGAGCTTTACGGAAGCCTCTACGGGATCGGCGGAATCGGAATAGATGACGCCGTTCGAGAAGCCGATGTAATCGCCCTCCTTGACCGAAACGCCGTCCCTTTCCGTATTGCGGCAGGCCTTCGAGACGGTCCCCGTAACGACGGACTCCATTATCTCCACGGAGCCCTTCTCTATCTCGTCGATATCGCCGGAGGAGACGTCCAGCATCGAAAGCGCGGCGTAGCACTCGCCTATCGAGCGGCTCGGGATAACGCGGACGTTCGCCTTCTCGTAGAGGGCGGCGGCCTGTCGCGCGGTGAGGATTATGTTGGAGTTGTTGGGGAATACGAGTATGTTGTCGGCGTTGGTGCTCTCGAAAGCGGAAAGGAAGCTCTCCGCGGAGGGGTTCATGCTCTGTCCCCCGTCGACCACCGCGTCCGCCCCGAGGGAGATGAAGGTATCCTTTATGCCCTCGCCCGCGGCGACGGCCACTATGCCGAATTTCTTCCTGGGCTTTTGGGGCTTGCTGTAATTGTTGCGGACGGTCGTTTCGTTGTGCTGGAGCATCATGTTTTCGATCTTCATGGTCAAAAACTCGCCGTATTCGTGGCAGTGCGCCAGTATCCTTTCGGGCTCCATGCTGTGCACGTGCACCTTTATTACGCTCCCGTCGCGGAATGCGACGACCGATTCGCCGTTTTTGATCAGCCAATCCAAAAGGGGCTTCTCGTCGAACTCGCCGAGCGGGCCGACCTTCGCCGTCTGGAGCCTCAGAAGGAACTCGGTGCAGTAGCCGAACTCCAGCACGGAATCCTCCGTGAAGGAGGAGGTGTCCACCGCCTTGGCCTTGGGAGCCGCAGCCTCGGCCCTGCCGTCGGAAACGCCGTCAAGCGCGTCCTTCATGCCCTCGGCTATGTAGACGAAGCCCGCGCCGCCGGAATCGACGACGCCCGCCTCCTTGAGGACTGCGAGAAGATCCGGCGTCCTGTCAAGGGAGGCGCGAAGCTCGTCAAGAAGATCGGAGAAATAGGATTCGAAATCGGAATCGGCGGCGATCCTCGAATTGGCGTACTTCACCGCGTCGGAATAGACGGTGAGTATCGTCCCCTCGACGGGGGTCTGCACGGCCTTGTAGGATTCGGCGACGCCCTTTTCCATGGCCTTCGCAAAGGCGGGGACGTCCGCGCTCGCCATGCCGCCGAAGCCCTTCGAAATGCCCGCGAAAATGCGCGAAAGAATAACGCCCGAATTGCCGCGCGCGCCAAGGAGCATGCCCTTGGCTATGCGTTCGGACGTCGTTCCGAGTTCCTCGTCGACGCTGCCGGCCACGGCCGAAAAGCCGGAGTCGATCGTCATATACATATTGTCGCCCGTATCTCCGTCGGGAATGGGAAAAACGTTCAGCTCGTTGACTATCACACGGTTCGTGTTCAGCCTCGCCGCGCCGCCCTCAATAAGGCGGGCGTAGAGCCTGCCGTCCAATGACCTTGTTTCCATATGCGAATAATTCCTTTATAAAATCCCGGGCCCCGCCCGATATCATACCTAATAAATCATTATAATTCTTTTTTCGATATATTTCAAGCTTTTTCGGGAAAAAGAAAGGCCGCCGCGAGTGAGCTCCGGCGGCTCCGCGTTCGAGCTTTGAAGCTTTGCTCCCATATCCGTCTTCGCGGTTGCTTTTCCCGCAAAAGATGCTATAATGCCTATGGAGCGGCTTCGCTCCGAAACCGAAAAAAGGAGATCACCATGACCGACTACCGCATCATGAACGCGCAGCTGGAGGCGCTGACGGAGGGCATACCCTACCGCATCGCTAACCTTGCGAACGCCTCCGCGCTCATTTTCGAGAATATGGAAGGGCTCAACTGGGCGGGCTTCTACCTCATAGAGGACGGCGCCCTCGTTCTGGGGCCCTTTCAGGGAAAGACCGCCTGCATAAGGATCGCCCTCGGCAGCGGCGTCTGCGGGACGGCCGCGATGGAGGACCGCACCCTCGTCGTCGGGAACGTGCACGAATTCCCCGGGCATATCGCCTGCGACTGCGCCTCCAATTCGGAGATAGTCGTTCCCCTGCATAAGGAAGGGCGCGTCGTCGGCGTGCTCGACATAGACAGCCCCGTCTTCGAAAGATTCAATAACGAGGATAAAGAGGGCCTCGAGGAATTCGCGAAGATCCTCGAGAGGGCGATATAAAGGACAAAACTGTCTATAATGAAAAACGCCTTGGAGGCGTTTTTTTATTGCTGTATTCGTTTCATTCCTCGGGCAGCTTGTTCCATTTGAGCGCGTCCCTTATGCCCGCGTCCATCATGTATTCGTCGAAACGGAGCTTTTTCCCGTCGCGCATGACGACGATATATTCAGAGTTCTTCGTTTTCCTGCCGGAAACGGCGTCAGAATAGGAATACCAAAGCCTTTTGCCGCGCCAGTCTCGGTAGATGAATCCGTCCTTGTAGAGCTCCGCTCTGCCGTTGACCTCAAACATCAGCGTTCCGCAAGCCAAGGCAGCGATACCGCCGAAGAGCAGCGTGGGTATCATCAGTATAGCAAGAAATATGATATTTGTAAGCGTTCCTTCGGAATACTCGTACATATACGTTGCCGCGAGCAATCCGACGGGGATCAGCCCTGCGATCGCCATTATCCATGCGATGAGCTTCCAATTCTGTCTTCTTATCACCTTAATGGGATGCTCGCCGCGTTCGTCCGTGATCCTTTCCGCGAGCGTCGGATCCGTATCGGGGACCTTCATAAGATCGAGTTTTTTATGGAACCTTACGCCGTCGTCGTCGTTCAAGCTGATGGTGAATGATCTTCCCTTCACATGTATCACACGGCACTGCCGCCAGATCACGTCCTCGTATCTATAGGTGCGCTTTCTGCAAAAAAAGCTGCCGTAGGTAAACTCCTCTTCGCCGGCTTTGAGGCTTTGGCTCTGCGTGGCCAGTATAACGATCAAGGGTATCAGCACGAGGCCGAGCAGCAGCAGACCTCCGCCTATCTCTCCTTTAATGAAAAAATACACGGAACCCGCAAGGAATCCCGCAAAGGGCAATGCTGCGACTATCGCTCCGATCGTCAGATAGCCGGCTTCATTATCTTTTTTCCGTTTTCCGGTCATTTTCTCAATCCCTCCTGCTCATGACGGGCAGGCCCTCGTAATCGAGGAGGCGCTTGAATTTGCGCGTGAGCTCGCATTCCTTCAATATGACGGTGCTCCCGTCCCTGAAATAGAGCTCGATATGGTGGAGCTTCTTGCGCCTGGTGAAGGGATCCTCCTCGTAAACGGGATACCTGCTCGCGCAGTCGCGGTAGGCGAAATCCTCCCAGCCGAGATTCCACTGGCGGAAGCCGTCGCGGTAGAGCTCTATCCTGTTCATCAAAAGGGCGAACGCGGCGGCTGCCATTATAACAGCTGCGGCGGCGAACGCCAGCGAGAGGAACAGGCGGCCGTTCTTGGCGCGGAGCGCGAACACGAAAATGCAGGCGACCTCTATCGCCGCGAGGGACAAGAGTATCAGCCCTATCACGGTATGGCTCCTGAGCCTTATCACCTCCAGGGGCCTTTCCTTCTTTTCTCTTTTCATTCCCGCTCCTCCTTTCGCCTTTCTCGTCATAAATAATAACCGCCGACACTCACGATGTCAACGGTCATTATGTAAAAATCCCGTAATTTATCTCTGCTTCCCGAGGAAGAACAGCGCGAGCGTGCCCGGGCCGGAATGAGCGCCTATGACCGGGCCTATATCGGTTATGAGGTCGGCCTTTTTGCCGTGCGCCTCGAAGAGCATCCTCTCGAGCTTCAGCGCGTCCTCAAGGCAGTCCCCGTGGGAGATGAAGTACGTGCCGTTTTCGGGATCGAGCGCTGTCTCGGTGTATTTCTTCGCGATGGCCTTGATGGAATTGATCCTGCCCCTGACCTTTATGACGGGGATCAGATGGCCGTCGTCGTCCACGTGGAGGACGGGCTTTATGTTCAGCACTCCGCCGAAGAACGCGGCCGCGGCGCTTACCCTGCCGCCCCTCTTGAGGTAGACGAGATCGTCGACGGTGAACCAGTGGCAGAGGTTGGGGCGCTTCTCCAGCACAACTGCCGCGGCTTCCTCTATGGAGGCGCCGTTCCTCTTCGCCTGCACCGCGAACCGGAGTATCAGGCCGTGCCCCGCGGAGGCGCAGAGCGTATCGATGACTATCACCTTCCTGCCGGGGAACTCCCTTTCAAGCGCCTCGGCGGTGAGCTTCGCCGTGCCGGCCGTTCCGGAAAGACCGGAGCCGAAGCAGACGTAGAGCACGTCGCGCCCCTCGCGAAGGACGGGCTCGAAGGCGGCCCTTATCGAGGCCTCGTTTGCGGCGGAGGTCCTGAAAACGGTGCCGCCGCGCATCTTCTCGTAGAAGTCCTTGGTGGGCATCTCGGCCTGGGTATACTCCCTGTCCTCCCCTTCCTTCCTGAAAAGGAGATCGACGGTCTTGACTTCCCATTCCCCGAGCTTATCGGGAAGTATGTCGCAGCCGCTGTCGGCAAAAATGACGTAATCGTTCATGGCGTATCCTCTCAATCGTTATTGTTCTTGTTTTCGGATCATTTTTCGCGGACGCCGTCGCGGCCCTCGAAGAAGAGCGCGACCGTTCCCGGGCCGACGTAGGAGCCGGTGACGGGCTCGTACCTGACGACCATTATCTCCCTCGGCTGCCAGATCGCGGCGAGCGTATCGCGGAGGGCGTACGCGTCCTCGGGGCAGTCGGTATATGCTATGCCGACGGTCTGATCCTTCTCCCTGTCGACGAGCTCCTCGTACTTTTCGGCAAGCACGGCGAGCCCGCGCTTCCTGCCGCGCGTCTTCCCGCAGACGACGAGATGACCGCCCTCGTCGCCCTTCAGTATCGGGCGTATGCCGAGCACGGTGCCTATCAGCGCCTTGGGCGCGGACACCCTGCCGCCGCGGTGCAGATGCATCAGATCGTCCAGCAGTACGACCTGGTAGAGGGACTGCCGCATGGAAAGGAGCCAATCGGCCGTTTCGTCGACGGTAAGACCCTTGGCGCGAAGCTCGATCGCGTGGAGCACGGCGATCCCCTCGCCGAGGGAAGCCGCAAGCGTATCCACCGTGCGGATCTTCCTTTCGGGATAGGCCCTGCGCAGCTCCGAAGCCGCGACCTCGGAAGAATTATAGGAATTGCTTATGCCCGAGCTCATTCCCACGAAGAGCAGATCCTCCCCGCCTTTCAGGATGGGCTCGAAAAACTCGATATACCTCTGCGGAGTCACCTGGGAGGTGTGCACCCTCGTGCCGCTCTTGATGGCGGCGTAGTACTCCTCGCCGACGCCGTCCTTGAAGGCCTCGGTATCGAGGCAGGTCAGCTCCTCCCCGTTCACGGTGTAAACGAGGGGCAGTACGCCTATCCCGTGCTCCCTGAGAAGCGGCGAGGGCAGATTCGATGAGGTATCGGTAACTATCGTGAAAGCCATGGAAGCTCCTTTATCAATCTAATTTCTAAAATCAGATTATCACGCAGAGTGGATTATGTCAAGTACTTTTTCAAATTATTCTTGAAATATCTATTTTATGATATTATAATATAGACAAATACATTTATTATATGGAGTCATAATATGCAGTACGACAACGATTTCATTGAAAAAAAGCTCCGCCGCTGGGAAAAGTACCTCAACGAGTACCGCCTTCCCGCGTGGGAGGATATCCCCGATCTGGGCCTTTACATGGAGCAGGTGCTCGCGCTTCTGACGAACTACCTCGACTATCTGCCCCCCGAACTCAAGGACGAGCAGTTCATAACGGCGGCTACGATCAACAATTACGTAAGAAACCGCTACATGCCCAAGCCCCGCAAGAAGAAATACTACCGCCTCCACATAGCGTACCTCGTAATGATCTGCACGCTGAAGCAGAGCCTCACGATAGCGACCCTGACGCAGATGATCCCGAACGACATACCCGAGGAGCGCGTGAAGGAGATCTACACCGCCTACCGCACCCGTCACCGCATTGCGGCGGAGTATTTCGTGGATCAGGTAAGGGTCATCGCCTCGCCCATACTCCATCACGAGGAGCGCCGCACAGCCGCCTCGGTGAGCGAGACGAGCGACCTCATCTCCACCTACGCGATACTCTCGGGCCTCTCCGGCCTCCTTGCGGAGAAGCTGCTGCTTTTAGGCTCCGCCGCGGAAAAGCCCGAAGAGAAGCCGGAACAAAAGGCCGAGGCTGAGAAAGCAAATGAGTAACATAAAAAGCCCTTCCCGAAAAATGACGGGAGGGCTTTTTGCTTTCATCGTGTAATGCGGCGGCTTTCTTTTCGGCTATCCTTCGGCGCCGTCGTAATAGGAGCGATAAGCGGGGCGAAGATTCGGCTTCGTGACGTGAGCTCCGAAGCAATGGTCTCAATAACAACACCGAGAGTATCGGTTGTATAGGCATACTTCTTCTTGCCCAGTATGTTCCCCCAGTCGTCATACTCATAGGTATAGGTGGCGTTGTTGGTATTGCCGGAACCGTAATACAGGTTTTCCCTAATGAGCTGGTTGGCCTCATCATACTCATAGGTGAAGCTCATGCTTCCCTGTTCTAATGCAATCCAAATAGTGTTCCGGCGGGCCCGGCCCTCTTGACACGTGGTTATCCGAGCGCGGTCTTCCGGATCGCCGGGATATGCCTCTTAACTGATGCTTTTTTTTACTTCATCAGGAAGCCATACCAATCATCGAACCATTCGATGTATACGTGATGATTTCCCTCGGTATCCTCCGTTACAACGATCCTAGTAGAACGGCTCGAGTATCCCCAATATAAAATGGTCTCTTCGCTGACGTCCAGCCAGCTCTTTTGGTATGGGATAGGCGGGATCCCTCCTCCGTCAGCAATACTGTTGTTATAGTACTCTGCGGAGTTATTCTGTTTATTTGCGCATTTGAACAAATAATCATCCATGATCTCATCAAAGCTCATTGGACCGAAATCGATCTCATATGCATGTCTGAAGGAATCTGTGTCCCAATACAAAGCATCGTTTTCGATCTTCGCGGTATCCGGTAATTTGACGCCGAGCTTTCGGCGAAGCGCTGTTTCGGGGCGGTTAAGCAAAATAAACAGGATCATCCCTATGGCGATCAAAGCTAATAAGATTATTAGAATAATTAAGGTTTTCTTTTTCATAAGACTACCTCCTGTGGATCATTCGACGCCGGAAGCTGCCTTCATCGGTCGTTCCTTTCGATATCCGAAGCACCGAATCCTTCGTCCGAAGGGGGGACTGCGGGATCTTCCTTCCTACAATCATCGACAGGCTCCCATTTCCATACTGCAAACACGAATAATACTGCCAAATGATACAGAACCAGATATACAGCAAAACGGATTAGGATCCTGAAACCGAGCATCCAATCGGAGATAAGAGGCCGCAGAAAAAACATCACTTGATCGAAGGCCAAAACCCACAATACAAAAATGACTGTTGGCAAAAAGGGTTTGTGCCTCGGAACGATCCTTTCGCCGCATTTTCGGCAAACGCCGATATTGTCCTTGGAAAAGAATGTTTTGAAAAGGCTTTTGGGATTCAGTTTTGGCGTATGATCACACATGGGTTATTTCTCCTTATAGTTTATTTTCGTCCTATGGTTGCATTACTGCTCTCATACACATAAACATATCGAGTATTATTCTTCTTGAAAAGGATGATAGCAACTTCTATAAATGTTTTTAATATATATACAAATATTCAAAACATGTTATTCCATTGCGAAAACAGGAATTAGGATCAGACTTCCTACATCACGCCTCCGAATACGGCATATCGTGCAGAACAAGGTAATATCCCATAAGTTCGCCGCGGTGATTCCTGAGCGCGGTCATTTCGATAGTTTTACCAGCTGCCTCGCTGACTAACGATCGTCTCTCGTTTGGATCGCTCAAAAACGTTTTGAACAGTTTCTGCATCTCTAACCATAAAGGGGTTTGATACAAATGCCCGAAAACCTTGTATGCCTCCCCGCGCTTCTCGGTATCGGACTCCCATAAATCAAAAGCTTCTGACAGTCTCCGTCTTTCCCCGTGCTCTTCAAATGTGAGGATGCTCCAACGCCCTATGATCTCCGATCCTGATAAAACCTTATCAGCCATTTTGTTAATGTACCGAACCGTATGCTGACAGTCGCAGACGACGATTGGCCTTGGATCTGTATCAACTATCCTGCCGAAGGAGGCTGTCAGACGAGAAAGGGGATCGAGTTTCGGTTCTTCGTAAAGCTCTTCCGAAGTCCAATCGAAAAGATCTTTGAAATCATTGAAGCATTTTTCGCAGACCCAGCGGTGATTATCCGGGCAATAATATGCTTTTTGAGGATGCTTCTCGTCTGTGTCGAACCGCTCATAACAAAGACTGCATTTGTCGAAGTCCTCGATCACGATAGTTCGATCAAAAACTCTATGCTGCATACAGTTGCCGATCTGACAGGCTTCCCACGCCGTCAGGCGCCACTCTCCGTTATTAATCAGCTCGTCGATCTTTTTTGAGACTTCATTTTTTATTTCATTGTGGGAGCATGTTTTGTTATTAACGTTGGTTTCCATAAAGCATCAAGTATTACCCTTCCGTATTATTGTCATTTTCAAGTATTCCGTACCAAAGTATCTGATCCTTGACAGAATACGGCCTAACATCAAACTCGGCACTGTTGATCCAAACATCGTCGTTTTCCGGTATAGCCACAACAAAATACTCTTCAGAGCTGTACAGCACCCAATCCTGCTCAAAAGCCGATGCATACTTCACGGGGAAAACATAAATTTCAAAATCGTCTGTTTTATACTCTGCGGATAATACTGTTTCCGAAGAAGTCAAAGCATCCCATATGATCAGCTTATTATCCCGGATCCATGGGCTGAAAAGCAGATTGCCGTATGATGCTGTAAACCCTTCGTAATAGGAGCTGCCCATATAAACCGATTTAGATTTGTCCCGATCGTATTTGTAAAATTTCATAAGAGGACTGCCCGCTCCAATGTTCCCTGTCTTCATTCCATACCACAGCTCTCCATCAAGACTCCAGAACATATCAACGTGTTCATCCACCAACAGCTTTTTATGCCTTCCGTCAATGCCGATCCTGTACAGGGAACCGTAATGCGCTTTCAGTCTTTTATGATCTAAAACATAGAACCAATTCGGCTCATATTGAAATACTATTCCATCCCCGACAAAGGTATAAGAAAACGTGTAGTCCGCCACCACGGTTTTTTGAAGGGTGGACCTATCAAAGCGTACAAGCGTCCCGTTATCCTGACAGGGTTCGTCGGGAAGCGGAGTTAACTCAATACAGTATATGTATTTCTCATTGCAGCAGATGTTTTTGAACTTCCCGGCGATGATGCACACGGTTTGGTTCGTGTCCGGATCGAATTTGCAGATTCCCTCTTTATTAATCATGAAGCATTCGCCGTCGCTTTCAGCGACCAAACAGTTCCTTTGGGACTGCAGGTCGACAGTAATATTGCTTCCTCCGTCGATATTACTGCTGCATCCATGAAGAATGCCGAGGCAAATGATCAAAGCCATTACCAGAATGATGTGTTTACGTATTTTCATTATTTTGTTCTCCTTTCGGCAATTATGGATTAGGACAGTACCAAGAATATGTATCCTGTGCTCTATATGTATACGTACCCCATACGCGCTGTTTTCCAAACAAGCCATCTCTCAGGCAGTAATAGACCGCACTTTCGCTGGTCGGATAATAGTATTGATTACAACAATAGTAGGACACTCGAAAATCGGGAAGGACTTTTTTCTGTTTTGATTGGTCAATGTGAGGCCGGACATTTGAGGCTATCCTTCGGCGCCGTCGTAATAGGAGCGATAAGCGGGGCGAAGATTCGGCTTCGTGACGTGAGCTCCGAAGCAATGGTCTCAATAACAACACCGAGAGTATCGGTTGTATAGGCATACTTCTTCTTGCCCAGTATACCGCCCCAGTCGTCATACTCATAGGTATAGGTGGCATTGTTGGTATTGCCGGAGCCGTAATACAGGTTTTCCCTAATGAGCTGGTTGGCCTCATCATACTCATAGGTGAAGCTCATGCTCCCCTGTTCTAATGCAATCCAAATAGTGTTCCGGCGGGCCCGGCCCTCTTGACACATTACATTAGATTAAGAACTTGTAGCTGCTTCGATATAATGCGAAGTCCCGGAAGCATTGTTGGTATAATAAATCCAGATCTTGTATCCCCCGGAACTGTAATACTTTGCAACATGGAGTTCAGTGATGGTATAGTCAGCGTCGTTGTACTGCACTTGAATGCTGCATATTGCAACATAACTTTTGCAATATGAACGTCGTGAAAACCATATCCCATACTCGTTCTCAAACTGTTCGTTATCAGTATTGACCAAGACTTCTGTTACACAGGTTTTCAGAAAGATGAAATTATCTTCAATTTCTTCATCGCTGTGAAAATATGTCGCTCGTTTCTCATCGTTCCAAAGTTTCCCGGAACGAACATCTTCCTGCAATTCGGCATGCAGTTGCTGAACCTCTTTTTGAGTCAAATCACCTTTTTGATCACAGGCAGCCAATAAGAGCAGAATAGAAACAACGGCTGATAAGATTATTAGAATAATTAAGGTTTTCTTTTTCATAAGACTACCTCCTGTTTAATCGGTCAATGTGAGGCCGGACATTTGAGACTATCCTTCGGCGCCGTCGTAATAGGAGCGATAAGCGGGGCGAAGATTCGGCTTCGTGACGTGAGCTCCGGCTTCATCGAGAAGTATGGTATAGATCTCGCCCTCGGGGGTAACGCCGATCCAATAGCCGCAAGTTACATATGCAAGCTCTGAGGCCTCGACCGAACAGCCCACGAGCTCGCCCTTCATATTGTATTTGCGGACTGACCTTTCGTACACGGAATGGCCGTTCACGTGCTTCACGCATTCAAGCACGAGGTATTCATCCGAATACCAGAGAAGCCATGACCTCGTATTTGCTCCGATATCGACCGTGACCTCCCTGCCGTCGGGGAATTTGTATGTATCCTGCGGACCGCGGTTGACCTTATTGATCTCGTACTTGTATAAGAATTCGTTCTTTTGGGCATTCAGCCTGAAGCACTTATCGCCCAGTGCGATCTCGAGCCCGTCCTCAAGAGTGCGGAAGGTGATCCCGACAAGATCGTTTCCCTCATTGGCTCCCTCCGCAAACGGCAGCCTTTCCGTTTCACCCGTGCTCAGATCGTAAGCATATATCGCGTCGTTCATCGGCTCGTCGAAGGCTATGTATATCCTGTTTTCATACACGCAGAAATTATGTACGCAGGCTCTGAGATCGACGCTCTTTTCAACCGATCCGTACCTGTCATAGATGAGTATCCGGTAATTGACGTAATCGAAAATGAAGACCTTGCCTCCCGATACGGCGAACGCGGTCGGCCCCGTCAGCTCTCCGCCGTCCTCCATGCCGTAGCCGATCTCGCGTGGGCCGTCGCCTGCGCTCACGAAAAGCACCCGTTCTCCGTCAAGGACGGCGACTCCGTAGTTTTCGGGCAGCTCCCCGGCAGGGAGCGTGGGCACGGGCTCCTTGGCGGGCTCGGCAGTCGGAGCTGCGGTCCCGGTCTTTGCGGTTTTGTTTAGGGCAGTCGGCTCCGCAGTCGGAGCGGAAGCCTCCTTCCCCGGCTTGCTGCAGGCGGCAATGGAAAGCAGCATTAACAAGGTCAGAACTATGGTAACTGTTTTTTTCATATTGTCCTCCCATGCAAAAAGTTTGAAAAGACAGCTCCGGGCTCCGTCAATTTATATTATATATGCGGTTTGCTGTAAGTCAACAGTTTATGTTTTGTATGCTTCAAAAATCAATTTTTATATACCAATAAATATATTTGAAAACCCCCTCAAAACATTGTAAAATAGGCTTGTATAATTATACCCTTTATGGAGGTAGCAATATGCAGTTTTCCGAACGTATAAAGGGCGTCAAGGGCAGCGCCATCCGCGAGCTGTTCAAGGTGCTCGGCAATCCCGCGATCATCAGCTTCGGCGGCGGCAATCCCGCCAAGGAGTGCTTCCCCAAGGAATGGGCGGCTGAAACGGCGAAGCAGCTCATCGCCGAAAAGGGCGACGTGCTCCTGCAGTACGGCCCCACCGAGGGCTATATGCCCCTGAGGAAGGCCTACCTTGAAAAGGTGCTTCCGCCCCTCGGCATCACCGACGCGACGATCGACAACGTCATCACCATGACGGGCTCCATGCAGGGCCTCGATCTTCTTGCCAAGGTCATGATCAACCCCGGCTCCACGGTGCTCGTTGAGGAGCCGACCTTCCTCGGCGCCATCCAGATATTCAAGCTCGCCCAGGCGAACATCGTCTCCGTCCCCATGCATGAGGACGGCGTCCATGCCGACGAGCTCGAGCAGATCGTGAAGGAGACCCGCCCCGTGATGTTCTACACCATCCCGACCTTCCAGAACCCCACCGGCGCCGTCATGAACGTCGAGGCCCGCAAAATGACCGCCCGCCTCGCCGCCGAATACGATATGCTCGTTATAGAGGACGATCCCTACGCCTCCCTCCGCTACTCCGGCGAGGTGATGCCCCTCATCAAGACGTTCGACACCTCCGATAACGTGATACTGCTCACCAGCTATTCCAAGACCGTCTCCCCCGGCCTCCGCGTAGCCTGCTGCTGCGGCAACGCGGAGCTCGTCAGGAAAATGGTCATCGCGAAGCAGGGCTCCGATACCCACTCCCCCAACCTCAATCAGGCGCTCGTAGCCGAGTTCATAAATCAGGGCAGGATGCCCGCGCATCTCGATTTCATCAACTCGGTCTACTCCAAGTCCCTCAACATAATGCTCGACGCCATGGGCAAATACTTCCCCGAGTGGGCAAAGTATGAGAGGCCCGAGGGCGGCCTCTTCGTCTGGGTGACCCTGCCCGAGGGAATGGACGCTTCCGAGATCTACAAGCGTTCCGTTGCCGAGAAGCTCGTCGCCTACGTTCCCGGCGCTCCCTTCTACACGAAGCCCGGCATCGGCGACAATACCTTCCGCCTCAACTTCTCCGCCGAGCCGGAGGAGCGCATAATCGAGGGCATCCATCGCCTTGGCGATCTTCTTAAGGAGATCGGCGGTTAACAGCGATGCCGAAGCCCTACAAAACCGTCCTTCGCCCCTCCGTCACGGAATTCACCGAGAAGAAGTCCCGCTTCATAGGCAGGTGCTTCCCGGTCTCCTCCGAGGAGGAAGCCATGGAGAGGCTTGCCGAGATACGGAAGCTCCATTACGACGCGACGCATAACTGCTGGGCGTATTCCCTAAAGGCCGGGCGGCAGCGCTTTTCGGACGACGGGGAGCCCGGCGGAACCGCGGGCATGCCCATTATGGACACGCTGATAAGGCGTGAAATAAAGGACGCGCTGATAATCGTGACGAGATACTTCGGCGGCATACTCCTGGGCTCGGGCGGGCTCGTAAGGGCCTACTCGAAGTCCGCGGGGGACGCGCTCTCGGCGGCCGGCACGGGGATAATGACCCCCTGCCTCGTGATCGGGTTCGAGACCGATTACGGCAGATACGGCCAGATCGAGGGCTTCGTAAAAGCGAATTCGGCAGTCGATTCGGTCGAATTCCTCGAGAACGTCAGATTCCGCGTTACCGTCCCGCAGGAGAGGGCTGAAGCCTTCATGCGGGAGATCGTCGAAAGGACCGACGGGCGTTCTTCTCCCGCGGCCGTTTCGGAAAGGTTCGTCGCCGTCGCGGACGGAGGCGAATGAAAAAGCGCAAAAGCCCCCGAAGGGGCGTCAACAATAATAATAATTTACCGGAGGTCTATCATGGAAATTCCCGTAACCCTTAGCTGTGAATTGAAGAGAAAGCCCACCCTCGAGGAGGAGGGCAGCCTCGGCTTCGGCAAGCGTTTCACCGACCACATGTTCATCATGGAGTGGTACGACGGCGAGTGGCATAACCCCCGCATCGAGCCCTATCACAGGCTGAGCCTCGATCCCTCGAGCTCCGTTCTGCATTACGCGCAGGAGATCTTCGAGGGCCTTAAGGCCTACCGCACCGACGACGGCCGCATACTCATGTTCCGTCCCGACGCGAACTCCGAGCGTCTGAACAACTCCGCGAAGCGTATGTGCATGCCCGAGATCGACGTCGATTTCAACGTCGAGGCCATGCGTAAGCTCGTCGAGATCGAGAAGGACTGGGTGCCCCATTCCGCCGGCACGAGCCTCTATTTAAGGCCCACCATGTTCGCGAACGACGAGGCTCTCGGCGTACACGCCGCGAAGCACTACGTTTACTTCATCATCTGCTCCCCCTCCGGCGCCTACTATAAGGAGGGCCTCAAGCCCATCCGCATCCGCGTCGAGGATAAGTACGTCCGCGCCGTCCGCGGCGGCACCGGCTTTGCCAAGACCGGCGGCAACTACGCCTGCTCCATCCTGGCCGGCGACGAGGCCGCGAAGGAGGGCTTCGCTCAGGTCCTCTGGCTCGACGGCGAGCATCTGAAGTACGTCCAGGAGGTCGGCGCAATGAACATGATGTTCATCGTCAACGGCAAGCTCCTCACCGCCGATCTGAAGGATACCGTCCTTCCCGGCGTCACCAGGCGTTCCATACTCGCCCTCGCCCGTGAGAAGGGCCTCGAGGTCGAGGAGCGCGACATCTCCATCGACGAGCTGATCGGCTATGCCGAGAGCGGCGAGCTGCAGGAGGCCTTCGGCACCGGCACCGCGGCGGTCGTCTCCCCCGTAGGCGAGCTCTGCTACCGCGACAAGCACATGGTCATCGGCGGCGGCGAGATCGGCAAGCTCACGATGGACTTCTACAACACGCTGACCGGCATCCAGTGGGGCCGCATCCCCGATACCCACGGCTGGGTAAAGGAAGTCTGCAAGGCGTAAAGCGTCTGAAAATCGCAGCAGTGCTGCGATTTTAGCTTTACGCCGATTCGGCTCTGACGAATCGGTACCTCAATTTATTAAAAAAGCCCCTGGCGGGGCTTTTTTAGTTTTACGCCGATTCGGCTCTGACGAATCGGTACCTCAATTTATTAAAACGCCCCTGGCGGGGCTTTTTTAGTTTTACGCCTATTTGGCTGTGCTGAAAATCTGACAAGGGGACGGTTCTTTTGTCAGGCAGAACGGGTTTCTCGAGACAGAAAAAAGGCCCTCGTATGAGGGCCTTTTAGTTTAATCCGGATCAGAATTCCACCGTCGCGGTGAGCTCGAAGGCGTTAAGATCGATGACGTACACCGTGCCGGCAACGTCTATCACGTAGAAGCAGGAGCCAATGTAGAGGCCCTTTCCTTCAGCGCCGCACCAATCCGAATCGCCGAACTCTATACGGGCCTTTTCCTTAAAGCCGTCCTCGCCGTAGGAGTAGATCGCATAGCTGTCGTACTCCGCGGGGAAGCCTATGATCCCGCGCTCGGGAGCGACGAGTATCGCCTTATGGTCGTATTCCGCGGCGGAATAATCAACGTCCTCGATATGCAGGCAGGCGAGCTCTTTAACGTCGGTCGGGTCGGAGACGTCGAACATGGAGAGCTTTATGCCCTGCGTGCCGCCGGTCTCGGTATCGGCCATCTGCCCGAATCCGAAGAGCAGGCCGTCGCCCCAGCCGTGCAGATACTCGGAGAAGCCGGGGATCTTGAGCTTGCCCATCACCTTGGGCGAGGCGGGGACGGAAAGATCGATGCTGAACAGAGGATCGGTCTGGCGGAAGGTGACGACGTAGCCGATCTCGCCCATGAACCTGACGGACTTTATCAGCTCGCCCTCGCCAAGGCCCTCGAGCCTGCCGACCGTTACGAGGTCGGAGTTCAGCACATAGACGGCGCTGACCTCGTCTTCATCATCGACGAAGTAACTGATCTCGCCTCCGTCTTCAAGCGCCTGATCTACCCAATGGGAAACGCTTTCCGTAACTGCAATGCGAAGATACCCATCGTATTCGTCCAGCGAGAACTGGTTGAGGCAATAACCGTCGACGGAGCCCTGCGCAGCGAGAACGGGTTTCCCGTCCGCAAGCGACACACGGCATATACCGGTCGTTTCATACCAGGAAGTGAGCTCGCCCTCCCGGTCGCCGTCGGGATCGATGACGCATTCGCCGTCATCATCGATAAAGAAGCGGACGCTCTCACTCTCCTCCTCGGTTCCCGGGATGGTAAGGTATATCGAAGTGCCGCTGCAGTAGACGGTGTTCGTCCACCCGAGCAGAGCGAGCGAATCCGAGAACGCGGAGGGCTCGGCCAGGTCAAGCGCGGCGATATAGGTGTAGCTTCCGCCCTCTCCTATGCGCGCGATGTTGGAAACGGAGGTCAGTTCGCACTTGCCGTCGTTATCGAAGCAGCCGGGGATATAAGTCGCCGGATCGTTGGGATAGACCTCGGTATCGGGACTATACGAGGTGATAACGTACAGCCTGCCGTCGGTCACGCGGGAATCCCTGAAGCTGCCCTCAACGCAGAGCGCGGAGATTCGCTCGGGCCTTTCCGGATCCCCGATATCGAATACGTAGACCATGGTATCGCCGCGGAACCAGCCGAAGCAATAATAGCACTCCTCGGTGCTCTCGGGCTTGGCGCTTTCGTTCGCGTCGTTCGTTTCGGTATCGGCTTCCTTCCCATAGACGATCGGGTCCCTGAAATAGCCGGGCAGATGCTTATACTCCTGCGCGATGACGATGAGCTTGCCGTTCGCAAGGTACATGCCGCAGAAGTTCCTGCCCGCCTCCTCATTGTGAAGGGGCATTTCGCTTTCGTAGATATGGGCGACAGCGCGGGTATCGGCGCCTTCGGCTTTGAGCACTGCGACGCCCTCGTTATTGAGCACGTATATGTATCTGCCGTCGGTCTTGATAATGTCGGATTCGTCGACGCCTTCAACCTGGACGTTGGTATCGGAATGATCTCCCGAATATGCCTTAACGCCGTCCACCGCAGTCGGCGCTCCGGTCGGCATAGCGTCTTCGTATGCGCTCTTCTCGATCTCGCCCCCATTCGATGCATTATACCAAATATAACCTCTTCCGGAGCTTGCGGTATCGGAGAGGGTTGGACGCAGCCAAGCGAAAACCTCGGAATAATCCTCCGCGGGAGCGGCGGTGGGAGCGGCGATCTCCGTCGGCTCGGCCGGATTTGTCCTTTCGGAGGGCTTGGAGGCGAGCTTCACGGCGCCGAACACCGCGGGCGCGGCGATCAGCAGGCAAAGGCATGCAGCGACGGCCGTCCTCAAACCAACGGAAAGCCTGCGGGGTTTTTTATCCGCGCCGTTCATGCTGCGGCGCATCGAGGCAAGCGTGCGCTGCTCCGCCTCAGAGGAAGGCGCGAGCGCGTCGTTTGCGGCCTTGTAATCATCTTCAAACATCGAAATAATCTCCTTTCAGATCCTTTTCAAGCGCTTCTCTCGCGCGGTACAGCAGGGATTTGACCGCGCTTTCGTTGGCTTCCATGAGAGAAGCGATCTCCTTTACACCATAGCCCTCGTAATAATAGAGGTGTACGGCCGTCCTCTGCCTTTTCGGCAGGCGCAGTACGGCGGCGTAAATATCGGCGGCGCTTTCATCCGGGAAGGTCGGCGCAAGCTGCGTGAGCTCGTCATAGAGCTCGGTATGCCTGTTCCATGCGCTCGACAGCAGCGAACTCGTGCAGTTGATAGTCGCTCTTATGAGCCACGCGCGCTGATGCTCCGCGGTATCGAGCTTCGGATCCCTGCGGACGTACCGCAGGAAGACCTCCTGCATGACGTCCTCGGCGTCGGCCCGGCTTCGGCATCTTGCCAG
>JAILRE010000049.1 GCA_024698505.1 Clostridiales bacterium
CGACCAGTCGAAGTCACGGGTGATGGAGTATGTGGGGATGGGGTACTGGAAGCCGCGGCCGTTGGCGTCGCCCTCGATCATCACGTCGATGAACGCCTTGTTGACCATGTCCATCTCCTTCTTGCAGTCGCCGTAGGTGAAATCCATCTCGCGGCCGCCGACGATGGCGGGCAGGTTCTCCATATCCTTGGGGCATACCCAGTCGAGCGTGATGTTGGAGAAGGGAGCCTGCGTGCCCCAGCGGCTGGGGGTGTTAACGCCGTAGACGAAGCTCTGGATGCACTGCTTGACCTCCTTCTGGGAGAGGTTGTCTACCTTAACGAAGGGGGCGAGGTAGGTATCGAAGGAGGAGAACGCCTGCGCGCCGGCCCACTCGTTCTGCATTATGCCGAGGAAGTTGACCATCTGGTTGCAGAGCGTGGAAAGATGGCTCGCGGGGGAGGAGGTGATCTTTCCCATGACTCCGCCGAGGCCTTCCTTGATGAGCTGCCTGAGGCTCCAGCCCGCGCAGTAGCCGGTCAGCATGGAGAGATCGTGCAGATGGATGGCCGCGGAACGGTGCGCCTCGGCTACCTCCTTGTCGTAGACCTCGGAGAGCCAGTAGTTCGCGGTGATGGCGCCGGAGTTGGAGAGTATGAGGCCGCCCACGGAATAGGTGACGGTGGAGTTCTCCTTTACGCGCCAGTCGTTGATCTGAAGGTAGTTGTCCACCAGATCCTTGTAATCGAGGAAGGTCGAGCCGACGTTCCTGATCTTCTCGCGCTGCTTGCGGTAGAGGATGTAGCTCTTCGCGACGTCGGAATAACCGGCCTCGGAGAGGACCTTTTCGGCGCTGTCCTGGATATCCTCAACGGCGATCTTGTCGTCCTTGATCTTCTCCTCGAAATCGGCGCAGACCCTCAGCGCGAGCATGTCGATTATGCTCGGATGATACTGCTTGTTGCAGGCGTCGAACGCCTTGGTGATCGCGGCGCTGATCTTTTTGATGTCGAACTCGGCAAGCTTGCCGTCGCGCTTTACGACTCTGTACATTTGATAAATCCCCCTGAATAAATCGAAATGATGGATATTCTTAAAATCCGCACAATCTCGGATTTTAGCTTTCTGTCACATTATAGCAGAGGATCTGCGGGCTTGTCAACAGTTTTCTCAACATGATGTGCAGTATATTTTTTACAAACACAAGATGTTGTGGTCGGTTCCCCGTATGAAAAAACGGCCTTTCAGTACCGAAAACGGCCCCCGCGCGAAAAAACGCGAAGAAAAACGCTCGTTTTCACATTGAGAAAATCACGCCGTACGAAGGATCCCGCCCGGCACAAGATGTGGTGGAGGCACCGCAAGGCTTGACAGCTTACGAACAAATGTGCTATAATATAATCAGGGGGATGAAAGAAGCCCCCAATAACGAAAACGGAAAGGAAAAAGGAATTGACACAACAGTTTATAAAGATCTATACGTGGATGAAGGGGCTCGGTCTCGGCGCCGCGGAGCTGATCGTATTCGCCGTGATATACGCGTACACGAGCTTCAAGGGATGCTTCGACGGGGACCTCGGCTGGCTTGCCTCGTGGTGCGGCTTGGAAAGGGAGGATATGTACGGCGTGACCGACGCCCTGTGCGCGAACGGGCTCATAATGAAGGTGGTTGGGGGCGGAGGAAACACCGTCTACAAGAGCTGCGTGATAGGCGCGGGGACCGTCCGCAAAAAGCAGTCGAATGCGCCTTCGGCGGGCCCGCATATTATAAATATTGAATCTATAGATGAAACAGATAAAGAAACAGAAAAAGAAATAGATAAAAAGACAGATAATAAAACAGATGATACTATAGAAAAAAAGATAGATAAAGATTCTATAGAAAAAGAAATAAAGTATAGGGATATCAAGCCTATAGAAAATATGGGATCAAAAGATCTTCTTTCGGATAAGAGTATAAAAGGAGCTCTCGCGGAGGAGCTTATGAAGCTCATTTCCCCCTACAAGACGCTCCCGGAGGTGCCGCCGGATGTGCTTGCGGAAAAGCTCCGGCTGCTGGAAAAGAAGAGGGCGGAGCTGATTATTGAAAGGGCGGGCCTCTGAGCGCAAAAAAACGGGCCCCGGCAGCAGGCGCGGCTGCTTCGGGCCCGGGCAAAAGCTCCGTTCGGGTTCATTCCCCGCGGTCCATTCCCCTTATCTCGGCGTGCATCACGAAGGGCTTTACCGCCTCGAGATATTTTTCCATCTCTGCGGGGGAGGGGGCGGTGAAGCCCGCGAAGAGCACCGTGTCGCGGTCGGCGAAGGGCTGAAGGAAATACCTCTTCGCGCCGCGGATCATCCGGCCTATGTTTATGAAGGAGGTCTCGTCGTGCAGCTCGCGGACGACGGTCGTGCGGAATTCGTAATCGACGCTTCCGTGAAGCAGCAGATCTATGCTCTCCGCGATCGGGGAAAGATCCATCTCCTTTTTGCCGCAGGTCTCGGCGTACCTTGCGGGATCGTTCTTGACGTCCATCGCAACGTAATCCACGAGCCCCGATTCGACGAGCCTTCTCAGCTTCTCGGGATGCGCGCCGTTGGAATCGAGCTTCACGGAATACCCGAGGGCGCGGACGTTCCGGATAACTTCCTCAAGATCCTCCCTCAGCGTGGGCTCGCCCCCCGTGAAGGCGACGCCGTCCAGCATGCCCCGTCTTTTTTTGAGGAAGGCGTAAAGCTCCTCGTCCGTCATGACGGCGGGCGCTTTGCTCGACCAGAGCTCGCTGTTGTGGCAGAAAGGGCATCTGAGGTCGCACCCGGCGAGGAACACCGTGCACGCGACCTTGCCCGGGTAATCGAGCAGCGTAAGCTTCTGAATTCCGTTTATCTCCATGCTTGCCTCGCAGATCGTTTTTTCTGAACTGATTGTAACACCGCGCGCGCCGGATAGCAACAGCGATTTGAACGAAAACGCACGCTTGGCCGGTTTTGTCATTGACTGATATATATAAAATGTGATAAAATAAACTATTATCAACGGTATTGGGGCCGTTAAAAGTTGACACGGGGCGCATCCTGTGCTATAATTGCGGCAAGTTAATACTGTTAACCGGCATTTTATCCGTTAATTCTTTATGAAAGGTCTTATCGGCATTATGGATCTGTTTGACAAGTGTACGAACGAGCTCGTTGAAACGAGCAGAGCGGCGGGCATCTACCCCTATTTCCACTGTCTTGAATCCCGGCAGGACGTCGAGGTCATAATGGAGGGCAAGCGCCGCATAATGCTGGGCTCCAACAATTATCTGGGGCTCACGGTCAACCCCCGCGTAATAAAGGCGGGCGTCGAGGCATTGGAAAAATACGGCAGCGGCTGCTCCGGCTCGAGGTTCCTGAACGGCACACTCGACCTTCACGTAAGGCTCGAGGAGGAGCTTGCTTCCTTCCTCGGCAAGGAGGCCTGCATGACCTTCTCGACGGGCTTCCAGTCCAATCTCGGCATAATAAGCGCCATAGTCGGCAGGAACGACTACATGCTCTGCGATAAGGAGAATCACGCCTCCATCTACGACGGGTGCAAGCTCTCCTACGGCAAGATGCTCAGGTACCGCCATTCCGATATGGAGGATCTGGAGGCGCAGCTCATGCGCATCCCCGAGAGCGCGGGCAAGCTCATCATAACCGACGGCGTATTCTCCATGAGCGGCGATATCGCGAAGCTCCCCGAGATAGTGGCTCTTGCCGAAAAATACGGCGCGAGAGTCATGGTGGACGACGCGCACGGCCTCGGCGTTATCGGCGAGAACGGCCGCGGCACGGCGGATTATTTCGGGCTCACCGATAAGGTGGACCTCATAATGGGCACGTTCTCGAAGAGCCTCGCCTCGATAGGAGGCTACGTCGCGGGCGATTACCGCGTCATCGACTACGCGCGCCACGCCTCGCGTCCCTTCATATTCTGCGCGTCCATACCCCCCGCATCCTGCGCTACCGCGCTCGAGGCGCTCCGTATCCTGAAGGAGCAGCCCGAGCTTCCCAAGAGGCTCATTTCGTTGGCCGCCTACATGAGGAACGGCCTCAAGTCCCGCGGGATCGCCATAAGGGAGAGCATTACTCCCATCATCCCCATCTACACATACGAGCCCGAAAGGACCTTGAGAAAGGCCAAGGAGCTTTACGACGAGGGCGTGTACGTCAATCCCGTGCTGCCCCCGGCCACTCCCGCCGACGAATGCCTGTTAAGGACTAGCTACATGGCCACCCACACCGAGGCCATACTCGACGAGGCGCTCGATACGATAGAAAGGGTCATCGGCCGCACCGCCGAGGGCGAAAGGAAATGACGGGCGGCGAAAAGCGCGTCGTCTTGATAACCGGCGCAACGAGCGGAATAGGCCTCGCCATGGCGGAGGAGTTCTCGAAAAAGGGCGATAAGGTCTACGGTATCGCAAGGCGGGAAGCCCCCCTCCCCGAGGGAGTTTCCTTCATCCCCGCCGACGTTACGGACGAGGAGCAGGTAAAGGCGGCCGTATCAAAGATCCTCTCCCGCGAGGGGCGGATAGACGTTCTTGTCAACAACGCGGGCTTCGGCATTTCGGGCGCGGTGGAATTCACCGAGCTTTCCGACGCCAAGCGCCAGTTCGAGGTCAATTTCTTCGGCATGGTCAATATGACGAAGGCGGCGCTGCCCGCAATGCGCGAAAGAGGCGCGGGCATGATACTCAATATGAGTTCCGTCGCCGCCGTGACGCCCATACCGTACCAGACATATTACTCCGCCTCGAAGGCCGCGATAAACAACTACACCATGGCCCTCGGGAACGAGGTCAGGCCCTTCGGGATAAGGGTGTCGGCCCTGATGCCCGGCGACGTGAAAACGGGCTTCACCGCCGCAAGGAAGAAATCCCTCGACGGCGCGGATATTTATAAGAAGCTCGAGAAATCCGTCAGGACCATGGAGCACGACGAGCAGAACGGCATGAGCCCCGCCGCGCTCGCAAAGAGGGCGTATTACATCTCCGCAAGGAAGCGCCCCAAGCCCCTCTACTCCTGCGGCTTCGCCTATTGCCTCTTCTGCGTGCTGGCAAAGCTGCTCCCCTCCCGCTTCGTCAATTGGATCCTCTCGAAGCTGTACGGGTAAAAAACTACAATAAAAAAACGCCCCTCGGGGCGTACTCCGTAAAGAAGTTGCTTTGAGGTTTCAATCACCGTCTCAAAAGGATATGAGACAGGCGTGACCACAACGGTCACGCCTGTTTTGTCTTTTGGATTTTGTGGGGCAAAATCCGATGCTCGTTATGAATGT
>JAILRE010000050.1 GCA_024698505.1 Clostridiales bacterium
AAGGATAAACAGCCTCAAAAGGTATCTTTTTGCGCCGTGCTGCGTTAAAAATGCTCGGAAGACGGCTAACGGGTATTCCTGCGCTTTTCGCCTTGCCCGGCACAAAAATCTCCTCTTTTGAGACGCTTCGCGGTTTTCAGCTTAAAAACGAATGAAAGATCCGGGGATATCGCTATCCCCGGATCTTATTTATTCGTTGAGTTTTTTTCGGCTGAAAACCTGCATCTCCTTAAGTGAATGCACCCTTGAGCGCTTTTTGTGTTATTCTTCCCCTCCCCCATGTCATTTTGAAAAGCTTATGCTCATATCCTTTTATTGCCATATATGAAAAGCTGAAGGGAGATACCTGATGGAAAGAGCGGAGCTTTACCGTGATATAGCAAAGAGGACGCAGGGAGATATCTATATAGGCGTAGTCGGCCCGGTCAGGACCGGAAAATCGACGTTCATAAAACGCTTTATGGATACCCTCGTCATCCCCGAGATAGATAACGAATACGTTCGCAGACGGGTTATTGACGAGCTGCCCCAGAGCGGGTCGGGAAAAACGGTTATGACGACTCAGCCGAAGTTCGTCCCAAACGACGCCGTTAACATAAGACTGGGCGACGATGAGAACACGGAGCTTTCCGTAAGAATGATCGACTGCGTTGGGTACATGGTCGAAGGCGCTTTGGGCGGCGAGGAACAGGATATGCCAAGGATGGTCCGTACGCCCTGGTTCGACAGGGACATCCCCTTTGACGAAGCCGCCGAGATAGGTACGCGCAAGGTCATAGTCGAACACTCTACGGTGGGCATAGTCGTTTTGACGGACGGAAGCATAACGGGCATCGAAAGAAAGGCCTATGCGGAAGCCGAAGAAAAGGTTTTCGCGGAGATCAAAAAAGCGGGAAAGCCGTTTGCCGTAGTGCTGAACAGCACGGATCCCGCAAGCGAAAACGCGAAGCGATACGCCGAGGAGATCGAAAAGAGATACGGCGTCAAGGCGCTGCCGCTCGACGTTATGAATATGAGCGCGGACGGTATCAACGAACTGCTTTACAATCTCCTGCTCGACTTCCCGATAAGAACCGTATCGGTAGAGCTTCCCTCATGGCTGAGATCGCTCGGAGCAGAGCACCCGATCATAAAGGATCTCATCGAAAGGCTGAGAAACGAAATACCTTCCGTATCGAAAATGAGGGATCACGCTCTCATTGGCGATGCATTGACGGGTACTGAGTATTTCGAAGCTCCCGAGCTTGTAAGGCTGACACCGGGAGACGGCTGCGCGCAATACAGGCTGACTCCGTACGAAAGCGTCTATTACGGAGTACTGAGCGAGGAATGCGGCTTTGAGATAAGGAACCAGGCCGAGCTTATGACCTCGCTGAAGGAATTTGCCGCGGCTAAACGTGAGTACGACAGATACTCTTTTGCGATAAAGACCGCAAACGAATTCGGCTACGGGCTCGTTCCGCCTCAGATAGACGAGATGCAGCTCGACAAGCCTGAGATGATAAAGCAGGGCAACCGATTCGGAGTACGGCTCAAAGCGCACGCATCCGGTCTGCATATAATAAGGGTGGATATCGAAAGCGAAGTCAATCCCCTCGTCGGAACAGCCGAGCAGGGCGAGGAGCTTGCGGGTTATCTTATGAACAAATTCGAAACGAAGCCCGAGGAGATCTGGACGACGAACATATTCGGCAAGCCCATCTACGATCTTGTTAAAGACGGCATGACGGGAAAGATAAACAATCTGCCGCCCGACGTTCAGATGCGCCTGAGAGACACGATAAACCGCATGGTGAACGATGGCTGCAACGGGCTTATATGTATTCTGCTTTAACAAAAAGACGCTCCTTTAGGGAGCGTCTTTTTGAATAATCCAATCAGAACTTCGCCATCATCTCGTTGAGCTCGTAAAGCTTGCTGTCGAACTCGTCCTTGATCTCGATAGCTTCATCAAGGGGAACGTCATATATGGTGTTATGCCTAATGCCTACGGCTCTGCCTGCCTTGCCTTCGACGAGGAGCTCAACGGCGCGCTCGCCGAGCCTGGCCGCAAGCACGCGGTCGAACGCGGAGGGATTGCCTCCCCTCTGTATGTAGCCGAGCACGGTAGCCTTGATCTCAACGTCGGTATGCTCGCGGACGTACTTAACGAAATCCTCCGCCTTGCCGGCGCCTTCCGCGATCATTACGATGCTGGTGAGCTTGCCCCTGAGCTTATTTTGCTCAAGACGGTTCGCGGCGTCCTCCCAGGAGATCGGCACTTCGGGAACGATTATAAGATCGGCCGCGCCGCCGATGCCGGCCCAAAGCGCGATATCGCCGCAGTTCCTTCCCATGACCTCGATAACGCCAACGCGGTCATGCGCGCGCATCGTATCCCTGATCTTGTAGATCTCGTTGGTGACGTTGTTGACCGCGGTATCGAAGCCGATAGTGAAATCGGTATAGCCCATGTCGTTATCGATAGTTCCGGGAATGCCGATAGTCGGTATGCCGCGCTTGACGAGCTCCATGCTTCCGCGGAAGCTGCCGTCGCCGCCGATAACAACAAGGCCCTCGATGCCGTAGGCCTTGATCACGGAAATGGCCTTCTTTATTCCGGCCTCCGTTTTGAAGTCCTCGCTCCTTGCGGTACGAAGTATAGTGCCGCCTTTATGCATCTTGTTCTCAACGTCCTCATGGGTAAGGTAATCCACCCTGCCCTCAATGAGTCCTTTGTAGCCGTGGTAGATGCCCATTACCTGCAGTCCCATTGCCACGCCCGTTTTGAATACGGAACGGATAGCGCAGTTCATGCCCGGAGTATCGCCGCCGCTCGTTAAAACACCGATCCTTTTCATAAGTTCCGCCTTTCCTAAGCGATGGAGTTGCCGTCGTTTATTTTAATTTAATGAATTTCACGTTGTCATGCCCAAGCAGGTTTTCCGCCACTTCGATAAGGGCGGCAGACCCGCTCACGCAAAGCTCCCTCGGAGCAAGCTGCTGTTTGCCCGTGGTCGAATCGAAGAATATGACCTCATGCTCGCCGGGGTATCTGCGAAGAACGGATACTATGCGATCCTTCTTCTGCATGTTATCGGCTGTGAACCTGAGGTAAAGCCTGTATCTCTCCGTTTTCTCAAGAGGAGCAAGCTCGTCGATCATGACGGTATTGGCCTTATCCTCACGCATGGAGAGCCTGCCCGTTACCTTGACGGGTTTCTCTTCGGCGAAGAGCTCGCGGTATTTGGAATAGACCGTCGGGAACGCCGCGAATTCGACCTGTCCCGTCATATCCTCGACGACGCCGTAAGCCATCATTCCGTTTCCGGCTTTGGTCTGCCTCGTCCTCACTCCCCCGAGTATCCCCGCGAAGGTGACTCTCTCGTTATCCTGCAGGCCGGAGCTTCCGTCCGCTTCGGAGAGCCGTTTGCAGTCGGTCTTCAGCAGGCGTATCGCGGACTCGTACTCCATGAGAGGATGCCCGCTGATGTAAATGCCGAGAGCCTCCTTCTCCATGGAGAGAAGATCGTTTATCGAATACTCGTCCGAGCTTGCGGGAGCGGAAGCCCTCTTTACGGAAGGCTCGTCGGATGAGAACATATCGAAGAGCGACATCTGCCCTGATTCGAGGCGTTTCTTCTCCGCCGCGGCGGCACTCATCTCATCCTCGTAATTCTGCATGAGCCAAAGCCTTGTAACGCCCATGCCGTTAAAACATCCGGCTTTTATAAGGCCTTCTATCATGCGCTTGTTGATGCCGTCCGTCCTCATCAGGAAATCGTTGAAATCCTTGAAGGGGCCGTTCGCTTTGCGCTCCTTCAGCATTTCGGCCATCGCTTCCTCGCCGACGTTCCTGATGGCGACGAGGCCGAATCTTATGGCGCCGTCTTCAACGGTGAAATGCGGCTCCGATCTGTTAATATCGGGGGGCAGTATCTTTATGCCGCGCTTGCGGCAATAATAGATGTAGTCTGCGATCTTATCCGCCGAACCGATGAAGCTGTTTATGAGAGCCGTCATCATCTCAACGGGATAATAATATTTGAGATACGCCGTCCTGTAAGCGACGACGGCGTAGCAGGCCGCGTGCGCTTTATTGAACGCGTAGGAGGCAAAGTCCATCATCTCGTCGAATATTTTGTTTGCGATCTTCGCGGGGATGCCGTTCCTTACCGCGCCGGGGACTTCGACGGTGCCGTCCTCTCTTATGATGCCGTTTATGAAGTTCTCCCTCTCCTTCTCCATCACGTCATGCTTCTTTTTGCTCATGGCGCGCCTTATAAGGTCGCTCCTGCCGTAGGAATAACCGGCAAGATCGCGGACGATCTGCATGACCTGCTCCTGGTAGACCATGCAGCCGTAAGTCGTGGAGAGTATGGGACGGAGCTTTTCGTGCTCGTACGTGACGCTGTTTATATCGTGCTTGCCCTCGAGATACCTGGGTATCTGCTCCATGGGGCCGGGCCTGAACAGGGCGATGCCGGCGATTATATCCTCGAAGCAGCTCGGTTTCATCTGCATCATGAAATTCGTCATGCCGGCGGACTCAAGCTGGAATATGCCGATAGTATCGCCGGAGCAGATGAGATCGTAAACGTTCTTATCGTCGAAGCCGAGCCTCGGGAAATCGGGCGCGGAGAGCCCTCTCTTTTTTATAAACTCACAGCAGTCGTGGATAACCGTAAGCGTGCGAAGCCCAAGGAAATCCATTTTGAGCATGCCGAGAGCTTCGAGCGTGCCCATCGGATACTGTGTCGTTATGGAATCCTCATTCCTCTGCAGGGGGACGAGCTCCATGGTCGGAACGGACGAGATGACGACGCCCGCGGCGTGAGTGGAGGCGTGCCTCGGCAAGCCCTCGAGCTTCATGGAAAGCTCCATGAGCTTTTTATACGTCTCGTTGCTCTCGGTAAGCTCCTTGAGCTCGGGAACCATCTCCAGCGCCTGCGAGAGCGTTATTTTCAATATCTGCGGTATAAGCTTCGCGATCTTATCGACCTCGTTATACGGGATCCTGAGCACTCTGCCGACGTCCCTGACGACGCCCCTTGCGGCCATCGTACCGAAGGTTATAATCTGGGCGACGTGATCCGCGCCGTACTTTCTTACGACGTAGTCTATGACCTCCTGCCTGCGTTCGAAGCAGAAGTCGACGTCTATATCGGGCATGGTTATCCTCTCGGGGTTAAGGAACCTTTCGAAGAGGAGGCTGTATTTTATCGGATCGAGATCGGTTATATCGAGCGTGTACGCTACGATCGATGCGGCGCCGCTTCCCCTGCCGGGGCCGACGGGTATTCCGTGAGTTTTGGCGTAATGGATGAAATCCCATACGATGAGGAAGTAATCTACGAAGCCCATCTTGGAGATAACGCCTATCTCGTATTCGAGCCTGTCGACGTACTCCTTCCCCGGATGATCGCCGAAGCGCTTCTTCATGCCCTCGGCGCAGAGCTGCCTCAAATACTGCTCGTGATCCATGTTGCCGGGCGTTGTAAACTCGGGCAGGTGCCTTCCTCCGAGCTCGATCTCAAGATCGCACTTTGCCGCGACCTCGGCCGTATTGTCTATCGCATACTCGTAACCGGAGAAGCGCTTTCGCATCTCCTCCTCGGATTTGACGTAGAACTCCTCCGCATACATCTTCATGCGGTCGGTCTCGTCGACGAAATGACCGGTCTGTATGCAAAGCAGCGCATCCTGCGCCTCGGCGTCCTCTTTGCGGACGTAATGGATATCGTTCGTGGCGACGGTCTTTATGCCAAGCTCCTTAGCAAGCGCGTCAAGACGCGGCAGAACGACCTGCTGTTCGGGCAGACCGTGATTCTGAAGCTCGATATAAAAATCATCGCCGAAGGCGGCCTTCAATCTCAGCGCAAGCTTTTTCGCATCCTCGAACTGTTCGTTGAGGAGATACTGCGGGATGTCGCCAGCCAAACATGCGGATAGGCAGATGAGCCCTTCGCGGTATTTTTCAAGCAGATCGTAATCGATCCTGGGCTTATAATAGAAGCCGTCGACGAAGGCTATGGATGAAAGCCTCATCAGGTTCTTATAGCCCTGCTGATTTTTGCAGAGAAGAATGAGATGCGCGTGATCCCTCGCCGTGGGAGGATCGTAAATGCTCTTCTTGGAGACGTACGCCTCCATGCCGATAATGGGTTTTACTCCCTTTTTCCTGCACGCGTTATAGAAATCGATAACGCCGTACATACAGCCGTGATCGGTTATCGCAAGCGAATCCATGCCAAGCTCGGCGGCCCTTGAAACAAGGTCGTCGATCCTCGAAGCTCCGTCGAGCAGGCTGTATTCGGTATGTACGTGCAGATGGGTAAAGCTCATTTTCCGTCTCCGATCCTCGAACCGCTCCTAATATCGGCGGCAAGGGCTTGAATCTTTTTGAGTCTGTAATTAACTGCGGATCTGCCGATGCCGACCTTTTCAGCAAGCTCTGTAAGCGTAAGTTCGGGATTCGCCATCCTCGCCTCTGCTACCTCGTAAAGCTCTTCCGACAGGCAATCGACGCCGAGCTCGCATATTATGAGCTTTATATCCTCGACCTGGGCGGTGGAAGCTTTGGCGGCCTTCTCCATATTGGCAACAAGGCAGTTGACCTCGCGATTGCTGTTATTGGCGGCTTCCCTGATCATGCGGCCGTCCCTGACCGCGAGCATGGATTCGCCAGCGCCCATGAACGTAAGGAAATCCTCAACGGTATCGCCGTTCTTCATGTATACGACCCAAAGGTTCTTCCGTTTCGAGACCTTGGGCGGGATGCCCCTTTCGGCAAGAAGCTTCGCGACCTTGGAGGCGACAGCCTCGTTCTTGAAGACCAATTCGGCATGACAGCCGGAGGACGGATCCGAAACAGAACCGCATGCGAGAAATACTCCCCTTATGAAAGCCCTGCAGGCGTGCTCGCTCTCGAGCCCGTCCGGGATACGGGTCTCAAAGCTCTTGTCTCCGTTTTCATCGAACGAGATAAGCCCCGCGTCCTCGCAAAGCTTGTCCGTGTCCTTTCCGTATAGGAATAGCTCCGTGTTCCTCGCATGAAGACGCTGATGGACGTTGAGCGAGATCTCGGGCTCGAGCTCATACGATTTTGCCGCAAGCTTGGCGATGAAATTGATGCACAGCGCGCTCTCGCTAACGTAATGAAGGCCCCATGTCCTGTGCTCCCTGGAATACTTGAGCGAAGCCGCGGCAAAAGTAGCGCCTGCAACGAGCTTCGCTCCGTCGGAGCCCCTTCTGAGCCTTACCTCGGTCAATTCGGTTTTGACTTCCTGAGAGAACGACATCAGCCTTCGAACCTTTCGGAGATGGATTCCGCCTCAATAACGAGATCTCGGTGCTGAATGGAGGTGTTGCGGAAACCGCGCATGTTCTCATACAGCGCTTCCGCCATGGCTACGGATCTGTGCCTGCCGCCCGTGCATCCGAAGCAGATCATAAGGCGGTGCTTGCCCTCCTTTTCGTAAGCGGGGATAAGATCCTTCAGCATTTCGGTAAGCTCACCGAGCTGCTTCCTTACAAGGGGATCGCTCATAACGTAATCGTAAACAGGCTTGTCTCGTCCGGAAAGATGCCTTAGAGAATCCTCATAGAAGGGATTTGCGGTATAGCGCATGTCTATAACGATATCCGCGTTGAGCGGGATGCCGCGCTTGTAGCCGAAGCTCGTAATTACGAGCCTGAACAGATTCTCGCCGTTGGCGTTGATGGCCTTTTCGATAACACGCTGCGTCTCCCTCGGGGACATATCGCTCGTATCGATAATGTAATTCGCGCGCTGCTTTATCGGCTCCAAAAGCTCTCGTTCGATAAGTATTCCCGCGAGAGGATCGTCGTGCATGGGATGACGGCGTCGCGTCTCGTTATAGCGGCGAAGAAGCACCTCGTTGGAGCAGTCGAGGAACAGAATCTCGTAGGGATCGTCGAGCATATCGAGAGTCTGGAACATCCTCTCCGTGCTGTAACGGAATACGGAGGTGCGGCAGTCGATAACGAGCGCGACACGCTCAACGGGCGGTTCGTTGCTCCTGCAGAGCTCGACGAAATTGCCCATCAGCCCGCTTGGCAGATTATCGACGCAAAGATAGCCCATATCCTCGAGCACGCGCAGCGCGCCCGATTTACCGGCTCCGCTCAATCCCGTTACGATAAGGATGTTCATTGGTATCTCCCGTTCAAAGTATTTTGACCTCAGGCTCGAGCCTGACGCCGTATTTTTCGAATACTATATCCTGTACTTTTCTGATTAGTTCGAGCACGTCGCCCGACGTGGCGTTACCCGTGTTTATTATGAATCCCGCGTGCTTCTCGCTGACACGTGCGCCGCCGACGCTCATTCCCTTCAAGCCGGCGTTCTCAATAAGCGCTCCCGCAAAATGTCCTTCCGGCCTTTTGAAGGTGCTTCCCGCGGAAGGATAATTGACGGGCTGTTTCTCGCGCCTTCTCGCGGAATAATCATCCATGCGAGCTTTGGCTCCGCCGTCGTCCGGTGAAAGCTCAAATACCGCAGACAGAACTATACACTCGGGGTAAGCGTAAGGCGATAAACGGTAGCCCATAAGGGAAATATCCGCGTCTGTCGTTTTCAATTCGCCGTTCTCTATTACGGTCAGCCTGCGAAGCGCCTGCTTTATCTCTCCGCCGTACGCGCCGGCGTTCATGGCTACCGCGCCTCCGACGGTCCCGGGGATCCCGGCCGCCCACTCGAGACCCATAAAACCGCATGCCACGGAGAACTTGGAAGCGGCCGCGAGCGAAGCGCCTCCTCCGCAAACGAGCGTGTTCCCGCAAAGCTTATACGAGCAAAGCTCTCCGCAAAGCTTTATAACGAGCATATCGAGGCCTTCGTCGCCTATCAGAAGATTGCTTCCGTTCCCTATCAGAAAATACGGAACGCCTTTATTTTGAGCAAAATGGATCAGCCCGACGGCCTCCGATTCGGTTTTGGGTTCGGCAAACAGGGCAATTTTACCGCCCGTTTTGAAGGTGGTGCAGTATTTGCCCTCCGTATCTTCACGGAAAGAGATCCCGTTTTCATTCAAGTATTCGATTGTTGAGGTAAAGTCGACCATCGGCCCTCGCCTTTCAAATATCATACCATGATAATTATACTATCAATTAATTGCCAAGACAAGATTAAAACGAAAAAAAGCCGGGGATGTTCCCCGGCAAAATGAGAATGCTTAATTATGCTCGATGAAGGTCAGATCGGAGAAATAATCCTCGATAGGTCTTCCGCCGTAGAGGAATCTTCCGTTTGAAACGGCGACCGTGAGATACCCCTGCGCGCCGGATTCAAGCTCTATGTTGATCTTGCTCGTCATATTGGTAGAAACCGGCCTCATCACGTCGCCCTCCGTAAGATAGACGGATTCGTTGTTCTGACCAGAAGTATAGAGACCGGCGATCATATCGTCCGCAAGTGTGCAGAAGCGTTCCTCCGGCTTAACGATCCAAAGCTCGTCCACCATATCGAGATAGAAACCCGATCTTGCGAAGCAGAAGCCCGCCGTGCAGTCCCAAGTCCCCATGAGATCGATGTATCTGCCAATGACGACGACCTCGCCGTTGAGATCCTCAACGCGGCCGACGGTATCGCACATCAAAAGATCGTCCGAAGCAGAATCGAGCCTGTAACAGACTACGTTCTCGGCGCTTCCCTTGACGACGGACAATACGAGTTCCGCCCTCATATCGTCGGGGTTGAAGTTATAGACGAACCCGAGTTTCATAAGGTTGGCCGGAAGTCTTTCCGAGAGCTCCTTCCCCGTCCTGCCGACCTTTATCCTGACAGTGAGATAGGAACCTGCAAGCGAAAGCTCAAGCTCTTCGGGCTTGCCGTCAAAATCCATATCGCAGCTGTATTTCACGTCTGTCTTTACCCAGAGCGCAGCCATGTGAGGATCGGGCACAGGAGTAGTGCCGGGAGCCGCCGTAGGCTGAGTCGTTTGAGAAGGCCCGGGCGTAGGCGTCTGGCCCGGAGCGGGAGTCTGAGTGGCGGAAGAGGTCTGCGTTGGAGCCGTCGTCTGCCCGGGCGCGGGCGTCTGGCCCGGAGCGGGAGATGAAGTCGGGACGGCAGCCGTAGGCGCGGGCTTGGCTGACGCTCCGGTACCGGAAGGCTCGGTAATCGCGGGGCCTCCCGTTACGGAAGGATCGTCGGTATTGGGCGCATCGGTAATAACCGCGGGATCGTCCGTCCCATCCGCGGGATCGGATGAGCAATCTGCGGTCGGCATTTCGGAAACGGTATCCGGCGATACGGGATCGGTCGTATCGGGGTCTGTCGAAACAAAGGCTTCGGGCGAATCGGATACAACGGGTTCAGGTTTATCCCCGTTATCGCATTTTTGCGTGCAGGCGCAGGAAAAAGCCATCGCGAATATCACGATGAACGAGATGACCGTTGTCAATGCCTTGCTGTTTTTCATGCGAGCGTCCTTCCTTTTTCTCGTCATTTGATTATAATGCTCAAAAAATCTTTCGTCAAGTGCATACTTTTTCCTGCGCCGTACTTCACATTTCTTTCGACTTATGGTAAGATATTCGCATGAAACAGAAAACGAATGAAATCTCGATGAAGTACGTCGACGTTCTCGACGGAATCAGGGCGATAAGCGTTATAATCGTCCTCATATTCCATTTCTGGCAGCAGACGTGGATATTCCCCGTCGTGAAAACGCCGTTTCTCGAATTCCTCGGCGTCACGCAGATAAACTTCACCGCCTACGCAAGAGTCGGATATCTCTTCGTGGACATGATGGTTTTGATAAGCGGCTTCCTTCTGTTTTTGCCCGTTGCGAGGAACATTTTCACGGGCGAGCCTCTTTCAAAATGGAAGGACTATTATAAGAAGCGCGCTATAAGGATCCTCCCCAGCTACCTTTTCTGCGTACTCGCGCTGTTCGTTTACGAGCTGATATCCGGCGGCTTCGGCTCCCCCATCGTCTGGAAGGCCGCAATACGGGATCTGTTGCTCCATCTGACGTTTATGCAGACTTGGACGGTGCAGACCTATCTTTCGACAAAGCTCAACGTCGTTTTATGGACGCTCGCCGTCGAGGTGTGGTTCTACATCATTTTTCCTGTTTTCGCTATGATAATCAAACGCAGAAAGAGCGAGAAGAATGCGGTCATGCCGCTCGTCAGATCCGTTGTATTGGCCTTGTTCATGGTCGGGATATCCTTCGTTTTCATCTATTCCTACGTGCTGAAAACGGGAAGTCCGTTCTCGACCAAAATAGACGGAGCTTTCGAAGCGGTGGGCTCCGGCATAAGGTCCTCGTATCTTTCAATGGTAATTAATCAGCTTCCCGCGTTCTTCGGCACGTATGCGGTGGGCATGATCGGCGCGATCGTTTACGCTGCCGCCGCAAAGAACTTAAAGCGCAGCTGGTGGGGCGGCTTGATCGGAACTGTATTTTCGATCGGCTTCATCTATCTCATCACGAAGATGATCGAACAATGCGCCGCCCTGTCCGGAGCCGACGCTCAGGTTTGGCAGATGACGAAGCGTCTTCCCCTGGCGCTCGCTTTCATGGGTTTCATACTCTCCGCTTCGTTTGCGAACGGCTGGTTCCGCTTCCTGTTCTCGAACGGGTTAATGAGATTCCTCTCGATGATCTCCTATAACCTCTACATTTGGCACCAGTGGCTCTGCGTCAAGATCAAGGATCCCTGGCGCATCCCCTTCTGGGAGGGCGAAACTCCCCCGAATCAATGGGGAAATGCCGCCGGCAAGCTGTGGAGCTCCCGCTACGCGCTGATAATCACGCTTTTCGCGTTCGCGGCCGCGATACTTGCGACATTCCTCATCGAAAGGCCCGCTGCGGATCTGCTGAACGGAAGACCGTCTATCTATAACGGCAAGCTTAAAACTCTGTTCAAGAAGAAGGATAAGGCGAAATAATAATATAAAAGCCCCGCTGTTTACGCGGGGCTTTCGTATTTTTACTATTATTCTTCGGCGATCCTTCGGGCAAGCCTGTCGGCGGCTTCGTCGAGGAATCGAAGGGCGTCCGTCTCGGAACCCGTGTATTCGGTGAACCGCGCCTCGGCTTCAACGGCTCCGTACCCATCCCCGCGGCATCCGGCAATGAGAGCGATCTCGACGCCGGCTTTTTTTGCGTGTTCGATTATCCTGCCGACGGCTTTCCCGTTAAGGCTCGTGGAATCGATACGGCCTTCGCCCGTGATAACGAGCGATGCGTTCCTGAGCTTGCGGTCGAATTCGGCGATATCGAGGAGCGCTTCCGCGCCGCTCATGCATTCCGCGTCAAACAGCGCCATGAGCATGGTTCCAATTCCTCCTGCGGCGCCGGCACCCTTCTCGAGGCTGACGGGCTTCCCCGCCGCTTCGTCGAGCAGTACGGCCATATTCTTCATGCCTGCTTCAAGCTTTGCAAGCGTTTCGCCGTCCGCGCCCTTCTGCGGCCCGAAAACGCAAGTTGCGCCGTTCGGTCCGGTCAATGGATTGGATACGTCGCACATGACCTTGATCTTCGCTGATTTGACCATGGGATCGAGGTTCGTGCGGTCGATTTTTGCTATCCTTTCCATTTCCGAAGCAGTATCTATCTCGTTTCCGTCGTTATCGAGGAAACGGCAGCCGAGTGCTCTCGCAAGGCCTATCCCGCAGTCGTTGGTGGCTGAACCGCCGAGGCCTACGTAGATCTCCTTCAAGCCCTCGTGCGCGGCGCGCATAATGAGTTCGCCCGTACCGAAGCTCGTTGCCCTTAGCGGATCGAGCTCCGCACCGCCGCAAAGAGCGAGCCCGCTTGCGAGGGCGGATTCTATTACGGCCCTGATACCGTCCGCAACGAGGTAATCGGCCTTTATCTTTTCGCCGTAGGGGCCCGTTACAGTCATGCTGCGGCGCATGGAAAGCACGGCGTTCTCCACGGTTTCAAGCGTTCCGTCGCCTCCGTCGGCAACGGGAACGGGTATCAGTTCGGTCTCGGGAAGGCGTTTTCTGAGCGCCGCCGAAATATGCTTTATGGCTTCAAGCGAGGAGATCGTGCCCTTGAACGCATTCGGAGCGATCAGTATATGCCCTTTTCCGGTATAGGCGCGCCTCCGGTCGGCCGTCTCGCTGAATACTATACTGCGGCCGGATCCGCCTCGGCAAACGCCGTCCATTCCGACCTCTCCGAAGTACTCCATGTCCTCGAAATTCCTGATGACGTTATTTTGAATGAAAGGCTCCTTCGCCTCGAGCATGGCGTGGATACGCGCGTCCCCATTCAGCTTTGCGTACAGCGCGCGCATCTGCTTTATCCCGCCGTTCATAAACACGACGGTATAGACGCCTGAGCTGTCCCGAGAGTCGATCGGGCATACGCCTCCGAAGATTTGAAGATCAACTACGTCCTTAACGGTGAGCGCGCCTGTCAGCTCGGAAACGACCGCGCCGACGTCTTCATCCGAAACGGAAGAACGGTAAAAATCGAATCTTATCCCGAGAGCGAATTTAAGGATGTCCATTACTTTTCGACCTTCCTAACGATATAGTTGCCGTTTTCGAATAGTACTTCGGCGGAATCGCCGCTTTTGATCTCTCGATTGAGCACGGCGAGACTTACGGCGTCCTCAGCATGAATGGAGATAAGGCGAGCGATATTCGAGGCGTCCCCTGCGGATGCCGCTGCAATGCCGCAAACAACGCCTTCGTCGAATTCAAGGGAAACGCCTTTTCTAAAAGCCCTGGCCTTAAGATCGTTCAGTTTGCTCTTAACGATGAGACTCAGCGCGTTTTTATCGAGCTTATTGAATACGATAACCGCGTCAGCAAACGATATGACCGAAGCCGGAAGCACGGAAGCCGCCGCTTTACGGACGTCTTTCGAGGTATCCGTGCCGCCGTTTGCGAACCCGACAGAGGTATTGCGGGCGTCAGTATCGACGCAAAGGGCTATCAGACAGTTGCGGAAGCTTACAGTCCTGCCTCTGCCGTCCTCGATCCTGCCGTTCATGAGGATATCAGTCATAAGCGAAAGCACCTTGGCGGAGCAAAGCTCGGCAGATCCGACAAGTATGACCGAAACGGGATGAAGCCTTACGAATTCGGTGAGCCTTCCGCCCTTTTCAGCGTCCTTATACCCAGACGGCGCGCCTACAAGCCTTATAACAGCCGAATCGTCGGCAAGCTCGCCGCCATTCAGCCGAATGACCGAGGAATTGAAAACAGTCTCGGCCAATCGTTCGATGAGCGTCTTCTTCCCCGTGTTTGCGGGGCCTGCAAGTATAAGCGAAGCAAACGGCCTTGCTGCGTCGCCGAGGCCCGCCGCAGATCTTCTCAGTATGGCTGATATCTCGTCTATCGCTTCATCCTGGCCGAAAACCTCCGCCTTAAGCTTCGATTCAAGGCGGTTCAGCCTTTCGTAACCGCCGTCTGCGGATACGTCCATCCCCGTCCTTTCGCTGACTACCGCGGCGATATCCGAAGCGGAAACGCAGGGCGTTTCACCTTTATTGGGATTCTGCTTCAGCTCGTTCCTAAGCTTTTCGGCAAGCTCGAAATCGCCCTTTTCTGCCGCGCGCTCGATGCGTTTTTCAAGGCTCTTTTCGCTTGCTATGAGCCTTGCGCGCGAGCAGGCCTCGTCCATGAGGTCGATGGCCTTATCTGGCAGTCTCCTGTCCGCAACGTAACGGATCGAAAGCTCGATCGCGGAGGATATGGCTTCATCGCTTATCCTTACGCCGTGATGCTCCTCGTAACGGGGTCTTAGCCCCTCAAGTATCGTCCTCGTCTGCTCCTCTGTGGGTTCGCTGACGAGTATGGGCGAGAACCTTCTTTCAAGCGCGGCGTCTTTTTCGATATAAGTCCTGTATTCGTCTATCGTTGTCGCGCCTATCACGCGAAGCTCGCCCCTTGCCAGAGCAGGCTTCATTATGTTTGCGGCGTCTACGCTTCCCTCGCCGGAGCCCGCGCCGACGATCGTATGTATCTCGTCGATGAAGAGGATCGTGTTCTCGTCGTTCGAAAGCTCTTCAAGGGCCGTTTTAAGGCGTTCCTCGAACTCGCCGCGATAGCGCGTCCCGGCGATCATCGCGCCGAGATCCAGCGAGAGTATCCTTTTCTTTTCAAGCGATTCGGGCACTTTTCCCTCCGCGATCCTTACGGCAAGCCCTTCCGCTATCGCCGATTTGCCGACGCCCGGTTCGCCTATCAGAACGGGGTTGTTCTTCGTTCTGCGGCAGAGCGTCTGCAGGACGCGGTTGATTTCGGCCTCGCGCCCTATGACAGGGTCTATCCTGCCGAGCGCGGCGAGCCTTGAAAGATTCCTGCAATAGGTATCGAGTATCGGAGTACTGCTTTTAAGCCCGTTCCTTTGAACGGGAGCAGGCGCGGCGGGCTTTGGCGATTCGGCGGGTTCCTCGAATCGTTCGGGTTCCTCATAAGGTTTCTCGGAGCCGCCCTGAAGGAAGGCTCTGAGCGCTTCCCTGTCCCGGCACAGCGTCTCGACGATCCTTGCGCCCGTCGAATCCCTCTCCCTCATTATCGAAAGAAGGATATGCTCGGTGCCGATGAGATCCGCGCCCATCGATTTGGCTTCGTAAAGGGAGAGCTCCAGTATGCGCTTTACTGTCTGCGTGTTGCCGAAGCTGTCGGTGAATATGTTCCTTCCCCCGCCTACGACCGTATCGATATAGGGAGCGGCTTCCTCTGCGGTAACGCCGAGCTCAGCGAGCTTTTCGGCCGTTTTATCGCCGCACTTAATTATCCCCATGAGCAGATGCTCGCTGCCCACGAAGCTGTGACCGAACGATCTTGCCGCCTCCTGCGCGCCGGAAAGGGCGTTGACGGCGGCGTCGGTATATCTGGATAATTCCATTGATTATTCCCTTCGGACTAACCCGGAGGCCACTGCATGCTTCTGCCGCCAAGCAGGTGCATGTGCAGATGCTTTACGCTCTGGCCGCCTTCCTCGCCCGTATTGATAACGATCCTGAATCCGTTTTCGGCGATACCTTCGCTGACGGCGAGCTTCTTGGCGACCTCGGTCATACGGCCGATGATCCTCGGGCCCGCTTCAAGCACGGAATCATAATGCTTCTTCGGAATTATGAGGATATGCGTGGGCGCCTGGGGATCGATGTCCCTGAACGCGAGCACGTATTCGTCCTCATAAACCTTGGAAGAAGGTATCTGCCCCTCAATTATCCGACAAAAGAGACAATTCACCGTTCCTATCCTCCGTTATCGATCCTATTTTAACATCGACGAGCGTGTTCGCTTCGGCGTTTTTCGTCAGCACTCTGACGTAGCTGTCGGTATAGCCTGCGAACAAGCCGTCGTCATGTTCGGTTTCAATGAGCACGCTCTCCGTGCGCCCGATATGCTTTTCGAGGAACGCCCTTTCGAGCTTCCTTCCAAGCGCGATAAGCTCCTGCGCTCTTTCGGCTTTTTCGGCATTTGTGAGCTGACCGGGCATTTTATCGGCCAACGTGCCGCTCCGCCTTGAATACGGGAAGATATGCACCCTGGCGAATCCTATGCGCTCCATAAAGGCCTTCGTCTCCTCATGTTCTTCTAAGGTCTCGCCGGCGAACCCAGCAATTATATCGGTAGTGAATGCGACGAATTCGCCCTCTTCGCCGTAGCGCGCTCTGATCTTTTCGACTATCGCGGCATATTCATCAGCAGTATAGCCGCGACGCATCCTCGAAAGGACGCTCGTACTGCCGCTCTGCAGCGACATATGGAACTGGCGGCAGACGCGCTTATTTGCGGTAATTCTATCGATAAGCTCGTCCGTCATGCCGTGAGGCTCGAGCGAACCCAATCGGATGCGCTTTATATTGTCAAGCCCTTCCGCGCAGTCGATGGCGTCGGCAAGATCCACGCCGCCAAGATCCTTTCCGTAATCGGTAAGATGGATGCCGGTAAGCACGACCTCCGCAAATCCCGCTTCGTTCAGCTTCTCGAATTCGCGGCGCACGGACTCGGGCCTTCTGCTCCTAATCGCTCCCCTTGCGAAGGGGATCGCGCAGTATGAGCAGAATCTGTTGCAGCCGTCCTGTATCTTAAGATAGGCCCGCGTGCGGCCTTCGGCAGTCGCCGAGATCTCCTCGAATTCATGCTCATGACGTACTTCTTTAATGATGCTTTGCGGCTGCGTCAAGCTTCCGACCTCGGCGCAGATATCGGCTATACGGCTCTTTTCGGCAGTCCCGAGAACGAACGAAACGCCGGGCAGCGCTTTTGCCGCTTCGGGGTATCTCTGTGACCAGCAGCCCGTCACTATCACTTTGGCTTCCGGGTTCAGCTTATGGCACCTCGATATCATCTGGCGGGATTTCCTGTCAGCGATATTCGTGACGGTGCAGGTGTTTACGATACAGATATCGGCAGGTTCGGAATCGGATACGACCAAAAAGCCGCGGCTCCTCAAAAGCCCAGCCATTGCGTCGCTTTCGTAGCTGTTCACCCGGCATCCGAGCGTTGTGATCGATACCCTTATCATTGCTCCAGTTCGTACATTATCTGCGCAAGCACGGCCATGCCCGCGGTTTCCGTCCTAAGTATCCTCCTGCCGAGCGATACCGCTGTCCCGCCTGCGTCGATGACCTTCGATACCTCGCCGGGCTCGAAACCGCCCTCGGGACCTATAATAACCGCAATGCTCCGAACGGATCTATTCGTGCTCAGGATCGATTTCAGCGTGGTTTCACTCTCGTTCTCATACGCGATAAGCACAAGATCAAAACCCGTAAGATCGGCTTGAGGGAGTTCTATCGGCCTCGTCACCTCGGGCACTCTCGCCCTGCCGCATTGCTTGGCGGCCTCCTGTGAGACCTTGTTCCAACGGACGATCTTTCCGTCCTTGCCTTCGATTTTGACGACGCACCGGCGGGAGACGGTTGGCACTATGCGGCTGACGCCGAGCTCGACGCATTTTTGGATTATGACCTCCATCTTGCCCTGTTTGGGAAGGCATTGGAAAAGCGTCACCTCGATATCGGGATCTGCTTCGCAGACTTGCCTTTCGACGATCTCGAGCTCAACTCCGTCTTCACGGCAGGAAAGGATCCTCGCCAGGCATTCGTCTCCGCCGCCGTTTATAAGCAGGACCTCGTCCCCGCTTTTCATGCGGAGGACGTTCCTGATATGGCGCGCGTTATCGCCGGTCAAGAGCACCGTATTTCCCTCAAGATCGAGGTTTTCGGCAAAGAAGCGCCTCATTTGAGCACGGCCTCCAGAGCGCGCCAATCCTCGCCCTCGCGGATCTCGCGGATGGAAAGACCGTTCTCCTCAAGCGCGGCAGCGACCTCGTCAAGCCTGTCGTCGATAATGCCGGAAGCGATGAAAACGGAGTCCTTATGCATGAGCTCCGGCACGAGCGGCGCAAGCGCTATTATGACGTTTGCAACTATATTCGCAAGCACGATATCGTATTTTCGCCTCGTTGCGGCTTCCCTTATCTGCTTGTCCGTGAGTATGTCGCCGGTATAGACGGTGTATCGCATGATGTCGATGCCGTTCTTCTCCGCTGTCTCCGCGGCGATCTTGGTGGCGACGGGGTCAATATCGATGGCGAGAGCGTCTTTGGCGCCCATGAGTATCGCGGAAGCCGAAAGTATCCCGCTGCCGCAGCCGACGTCTATGACGGAGTCGCCCTCCTTCAAATCCTTTTCAAGAAGCTCAAGGCACATCCTTGTCGTATGATGAGCGCCCGTTCCGAAGGCCATGCCGGGATCTATCCTGAGTATAGCCCTCGTTCCGTCGTCCTCCGTCTCCTCCCAAGTGGGGCAGACAGTGAGCCTGTCGCCGACCTTTATGGGCTTGAAATAGGCCTTCCAGTTGTTGGCCCAGTCCTCCTCGTCCACCTCGCGCGAGGTGACTTCAAGGGAGCCGAGAGATACCCCTATATCTTGTTCCATCGCCTTGAGTTCCTTCATCGAGGCTTCGATCTTTGCTATCATGCCTTCGTTCTCGGGCAGCATGGCAAGGTAAGCCTTGACGGCGGGCTGATCGTTCAGCGCGGCGTCCTCGGCGTAATCCCAGTATTTGACCGCGTCGTTCATTATCCTTTCGACTTCGTCATGCCCCTGCACGACGCTGACCTCGTTTATGCCGAGCATCGACAACCTTGCTGATACGATATCCGCGCCTTCATCGGTCGTTGCGACGGTCACTTCGAGCCATTTCATCATCCGTTCCTCCGTTCGATCTTTTAACTTTACTATTATAACATAACGGCTGCGATTTGCATAGATGTATCATTTTTGATAAAGCCGAATAATAGAATCGAATGAGCCGAAAACGTAAAGGAGTTTGTTTATGGAACTGATCTGGAAAGAGATCGAGGCCGAAAGGCTGATAAGCAATGAAACCGTACAGGTACATATCGAGGGGGAGCTTCCCTCGCCGGACGGAAGAACGCCAATCGAAATACCGATTGCGACGGCGCGGGTAATAGTGGAAGGCGCATCCGCTGATGCCGGGGAAATAAGGATCTCGGGACGGATCGCCGTGCAGGTTACGGCGACGGACGAATCGAATACGCCGTTTGCTTTCGAATCCTCCGCGGGATTCACGCACAGAATTGAATGCGGAAAGGCGCTTCCCGGTATGCGGGCGATGGTATCTCCGTCCGTGCAGAGCATCGCAGTGACGCCCGCCGCATCGGGAGCTTCGATAAGCGCGGCGGTGGATCTTAACGTACGCCTTGTTTCCGCCGTTCCCTTAAAGGTCACGGGCGGTATCGCGGGAGTGAAGGATCTTGAAATCAAGACAAAAACCGTTAATTGCACTTCGAAGCAGCTGATCGGAAGCGACACGCTGCGGCTCCGTGAGGAGCTATCCGCCGAGGGTATAGGAAGCATCGTCAACACCGAGGGGCAGATCAACGTGCGCGACGTATCGATAGAGCAGGGCGCGGCGGCAGTCAGCGGTACGATCACGGTATCGGCAGTTACCGTTGACGGAGCGGGAAGGTTCGGACAGCTGATCCGCCAGATACCGTTCAGGGAGAAGATAGCTCTGAACTTGCTTGCCGACAGGCCATACTGCACGGCAAGCATAGATTCGATCTATCTAAGAGCCCTTGGAGAGGAATTCGCTCTCGTATCGATGGAGGCGCAGGTCACGTTCAGCGTATTCGGGCTTACCGAAAAGGAGCTGACGCTTCCCGTCGACGCGTTCTCCCCTTCCATCGGGTTCGACTGCCTGTATGACGAAGCGATGCTCCTCTCCTGTGAAGGGAACGCGACGGAGCAGCTCTCGCTGAAGGAGACCATCCCTCTTCCCGACAACGCTTCCGAGATGGCCGCGCCTCTCTTCGTAACCGCAAGACCGCTCGTAACAAGCGTTGACGTCGACGGAGAAAGCATATCGATCGAAGGAGTTTTGGCGACCACGGCCGCATTCGAAAGCGCTTCGGGAAGATGTTATACCTTCACGGAGGACGTCCCTTTCTCCGCCTCAATTGATAACCCCACGGGCGCTGATATGCCCCTTGTTACAGCTTCATGCTCCGCGCAGATAACGGGCACGGCCGAAAGAGCGCTCCAGATACAATACTCGCTGCTGCTCAACTCCGAAATACTGAGAACCGAAAGGATAGAAGTCGTCACGGGGCTTGCCGAAAGGGAGCTTCCCGAAAGAAAAAGCGGGATAGTCATAAGCTTCGCGTCATCGGGAGAGGACGTTTTCGACGCCGCGAAAAGATACGGCGTCAGCTGCGAAAGCGTTAGAAAGCTGAATCCCGACATTAAGGAGCCTTTTCTCGAGGGAGATAAGCTGATAATTCTCGTATAAAGAGAAATACAAAGGCCGCACAGCGCAGCGCGTAATGCTGAGGCTATGCGGCTTTTTACTTTCTTCAGAGAGGTCTTGAGATCGTTATAGCGGTAACGGTATCGTTGCTGTCGTAGATGAATTCGACCTCTGCGCCGTTCGGGCGCGATCCGATATAGAAGATATCGAATGGATCCGTTTTGTCTCCGATCCTTTCGTTTTTGCCGAAATGCTCGCGCACTCTCGACCTTTTCACGCCCACGCAGATGTTTCCGTCCGCAATATGTATTTCGGAGCCTGTGATTACGACGCGCGTCAGGACGGAGTCGTCTTCGCCCCCACCGGTTGCCGAGGGGCTGAAGTAAAACGTCGCTCCCTCATAGTAGAACGTCACGGTGCCTTCGCCGTTTGTTCCGTATGCCTTCTCAACGGGTTCTTCCCATACGCTAAGAAGATCTCCGGGATTGAGATACATAAGCGTTACGTCGACACGGCGGTTTGTTTCGAAATCGCTGAGGATGAGCTTCGTGACCTTATGCTTTTGGAGGGCAACGAACAGCAGCAGTAATATGAACGGAACGACAAATAGAGTTTGGATCAAGCCCTTGCGGCGATCCACCTGCAAACCTTCTTCGCGTATTCTCATTTCCCCTTCGCGCATAGCATTATCCTCCTCAGAGGAATTATATGCCGCGAAGCTTGCCGCTGTCAAGGCAAAATAAGGACGGGCGATCGCCCGTCCTTTCATTCTTACTGCGGTTTACTTATTGAGCAGGAATACGCCGAAATTCAAGTAGGCGGCGAAGATCAGCCAGAGTATGTACGGGAACTGGAGATTTCCCGCGGTCGTATCGATCCTCTTGAATTTTGCGGTCATCCATATCACGAGCCCAAGAAGCATGAGCAGCCAAACGAAGGCCGCGAGCCTCAGCTCGAGCGAGAAGAATATGGGCGACCAGAGCGCGTTGAAAAACAGCTGTACGGCATAGAGCGTCAGCGCGGACTTGGTCTCATGCGTGTTGGCAAGATAGACCCTCGCCGCGGATATGCCCATAAGCGTATACAGCACGGTCCACGCTATCGGGAACAGCCAGCCGGGCGGAGAAAGGGGCGGCTGTTTGAGTGAAGCGAACTCCTTCATCCCCTTCATGCTGAAGAGCGCGGATATCAAACCCACGCCTATCGCCGCGCCGATGCTGATGGCGTACACCGCCGCATTGCTGATTTTGCGTCTTACCATTCGATGAATACCTCCTTGGATCGTCAATATTATTATATATGCTTATTTTTCATAAAATTATGCTTGCATTTTGAATCGGAGCGTGGTAAAATACTTGCGTTTGATTTTTAAGCCGTATGCTTATCCAGGCAAGCGGATTATCTCGGCAAGGAGGTGTAAACATGAGTAAGTATTGTGAGGTTTGCGGTAAGGGCACCATGAGCGGCAACCTTGTCAGCCATTCCAACAGGAAGACGAGGACGAGCTGGGCTCCCAACATTCAGCGCGTCAACGTTATCGTCAACGGTACTCCCAAAAAGATGAACGTCTGCACACGTTGTCTTCGTACCGGCAGGGTACAGCGCGGCGTCTGATCACGCAGGGTATCTTTATGAGAAGTGAATTAACAATGGATAAAATCGTAGCTCTGTGTAAAAACCGGGGCTACATTTTCGCTGGGTCGGAAATCTACGGCGGGCTCGCCAACACATGGGATTACGGCCCTCTCGGCGCAAGGCTCAAGAACAACGTCAAGGAGACCTGGCGCAAGCGTTTCATTCAGGAGCGTCACAACAGCTTCGAGGTCGACGCCGATATTCTCATGCACCCCAGGGTTTGGGAAGCCAGCGGCCATATCGCAAGCTTCTCCGATCCTCTTCTCGACTGCAAGGAATGCAAGATGCGTTTCCGCGCGGATAATCTTATCGAGGAGTTCGATCCCGATGCGCATGCCGACAGCATGACGCATGAGGAAATGTTCGATTACATAAAGGCTCACCATATCGCCTGCCCCAACTGCGGCAAGCATAACTTCACCGATATCCGTGAGTTCAACCTTATGTTCCAGACTTTCCGCGGCGTTACCAACGACGCCAAGTCTGCTATTTATCTGCGTCCCGAAAACGCGCAGGGCGAGTACGTCAATTTCACGAACGTTCAGCGCACCATGCGCGCCAAGCTACCGTTCAGCATCGGCCAGATAGGCAAGGCTTTCCGCAACGAGATCACTCCCGGCAACTTCACCTTCCGCACCATCGAGTTCGAGCAGATGGAGTTCCAGACCTTCTGCAAGGAAGGCACCGACGCCGAGCTTTACGAGTATTTCAAAGAATACGGAATGCAGTATTATAAGGATCTCGGCATCGCTCCCGATCACCTCAGGTTCCACGATCACGAGAAGCTGGCCCATTACGCCAAGGCGGCCTGCGATATAGAGTTCCTCTTCCCCTTCGGCTGGGGTGAGATAAACGGCACTCACAACCGCACGGACTTCGACCTCAAGCGTCATCAGGAATACAGCGGAACGAACATGGGCTATCTTGATCCCGTCACGAACGAGCGTTATATCCCCTACATTATCGAGTCCACCTACGGCCTCGACCGCACCGTCCTCGCCGTTCTCTGCGAGGCCTACGACGAAGAGGTGCTCGACGAAGCGACGAACGATACGAGAGTCGTCCTGCACATAAAGCCCGTTCTCGCGCCGTATAAAGCCGCCGTTCTTCCCCTTTCGAAGAAGCTCTCTCCGAAGGCTATGGAGGTCCGCGATATGCTCTCCAAGCGCTTCATGGTCGACTTCGACGAGACCGGCTCCATCGGCAAGCGTTACCGCAGGCAGGATGAGATCGGCACTCCGCTCTGCATCACCGTCGATTTCGAGACCGTCGAGGGCGGCGAAGGCGTAGAGCCCGATACCGTGACCGTCCGCGACCGCGATACCATGGAGCAGATAAGGCTCCCCATCAGCGAGCTGGAGGCTTATATCTCGAAGATCTGCGAGTTCTGACGAACAAAAAAACAATGAGCAAGGCGAACGCCTTGCTCATTTTCATTTCGGTTTTTACTTTTCTATCAGCGGGTTGAATCCAAGGCCGTATGCCTCGTCGATCGTCGAGAGCATCACCATGGCGTTGGGGTCGGTCTTTTTGACTATCTCGCGAGTCGGGAACACCTCCGTCTTGGAGCAGACGCACATTATGATATGCTTGTCCTGCCCCGTGTAGGCGCCGACGGCCTTAAGGAAGGTGACGCCGCGTTCGGTAACTTCGAATATCCTGTCCTTTATCTCGTCGGTCTTGTCGCTTATGATGAGGAGCATCTTCTGCGAGCCGGAACCGTACATGATCTTGTCGATAACGAGGGAAGCGAGTATCGTCATTATGATACCGTAGAGCACGGCGTTAACGTTGCCGAATACAAGTCCGCCAATGACGATTATCGCGCCGTCGATAAAGAGCGTTATGGAGCCCACGGACATATGTGGCTTCTTTTTTCTGATGCTCATTATCACGAAATCGCTGCCGCCCGTGGAAGAGCCGCGCATATAGATGAGCGCAAGACCGGCTCCCGTAAGTATGCCCGCGAATATCGCCGCTATGAGACGGTTGGCTTCGAGCATCTCCGCGCCGCCGTATTTCGGGAAGAGGGGCATTATGAAGTCGCCGAATATCCACATGAAGAACATCGTCTTAACGGACTTAATAAAGAACTTCTTTCCGAGCAGCTTATAGCAGATTATCGCGATCGGGATATTGATTATGTTCTGGCAGAGGAAAAGCGGCATCCAGGGCAGATAGTGATTGATTATGATCGCAATACCGCCTACTCCTCCCGGGGCGAAATCGGCGTTGGAGGCGAAAGTATAATAACCTACCGCGTACAGAATGGAGCCTATGATATCATAGATCGTATCCACCGCGAAAAGCTTGATATTTTCCTTTGTGAACCAGCTTTTTATCTTATTCATCTTGATATCCTTTCGGCTCAGTAAGGCTTCTTCTGCTGACCGCACCACACGCGCATTACGAATTTATGAGGAAGTATCTTTGTGAGGAACGCGTTGAACTGCGCGGTCCTTCCGCAGATCGAAACGTCCCTCCCCTTCTTCTTCATATCTTTTATCGCCTTCGTCACAACGTCCCGGGATTCGGTATAGCACTGATAATAGGTGATGGTATCGTCGGATACGGCCGTATCGAAGAACTCGGTCCTTGTCCAGAACGGGCATACGGCGAGCGCCTTTATGCCCCTCGGCCTCAGCTCAACGTTAAGCGCTCTCGTGAAATTGAGCGCGAAGGCTTTGGTAGCCGAATAGATGTTGATATAGGGCGTGGGCTGGAAGGCGGCGACGGAACAGATGTTGTAGATCTTCGCGTTCTCCTTCATGAAGGGGAGCGTAACGTAAGTTAGCCCCACCATCGCGGCGTCGTTAAGGGCGATCATCTTATAATAACCGTCAAGAGGCGCCTTATCGAACTGCTTGAAATAGCCGAAGCCGCTCGCGTTGACGAGCACGGCCACGTCGGGCTTCTCGGCAATGAGCATGCGCTCGTATTCCTCGATGCTTTCCTTTTCCGAAAGATCCAGACATACGGGACGGATGAAGTCTCCGAGCTCTTTTTTCAGCTCCTCGAGCCTTTCCCTGCGTCTTGCGATGGCCCAGATCTCATCATATTTTTCGATGGCGGAGAGCTGCCTTACGAAGTCTCTGCCCATGCCGGAGGACGCTCCGGTTATAACGGCGATTCTCATACGATACCTTTCTTTACAATAAAGCGACCGCAAAGACGATGAGCCTCCGCGGTCGCTGAAGTCAATTCAACTAATATCAGTTGTTATTGAGCTTCGCCTGCGCAGCGGCAAGACGAGCTATGGGTACGCGGAAGGGAGAGCAGGAAACGTAGTTCAGACCGATCCTGTGGCAGAAATCGATGGAGGAGGGATCTCCGCCATGCTCGCCGCAGATGCCCAGCTTGATGTTGTGGCGGGTCTGCCTGCCCAGATCGGCGGCCATCTTCATCAGCTTGCCGACGCCGACCTGATCTATCCTCGCGAAGGGATCGGATTCGAAGATCTTCTTCGCATAGTAATCGTTCAGGAACTTGCCCGCATCGTCACGGCTGAAGCCGAAGGTCATCTGTGTAAGATCGTTGGTGCCGAAGGAGAAGAACTCGGCCTCCTTGGCGATCTCGTCGGCGGTGAGAGCCGCGCGGGGGATCTCGATCATCGTGCCGACCATGTAGGGGATCACGACGCCGCGCTCCTCCATGACCTTATCGGCGGTGGCGACGACGTAGCTCTTGACGTACGCAAGCTCCTTGACCTCGCCTACGAGGGGGATCATGATCTCGGGAACGATGTTGAAGCCGGTCTCCTGACGGACCTCGATAGCCGCCTCGATGACGGCGCGGGTCTGCATCTCGGCGATCTCGGGATAGGTGACGGAAAGACGGCAGCCGCGGTGACCCATCATGGGGTTGGACTCGTGAAGAGCCGCGACGGTCTCACGGAGGGTCTCATACTCGATACCCATGGTCTTTGCGAGAGCGGCGATATCCTCGTCCTTGGTGGGAAGGAACTCGTGAAGGGGCGGATCCAGGAAGCGGATCGTTACGGGACGCTCTTCCATGGCCTTATAGATGCCCTTGAAGTCTTCGCGCTGCATTGGGAGGATCTTGGCAAGAGCCCTCTGACGCTCTTCGACGGTCTTGGAGACGATCATCTCGCGGACGGCGGGGATCCTGTCCTCATCGAAGAACATATGCTCGGTGCGGCAGAGGCCGATACCCTCGGCGCCGAACTTGACGGCCATAGCGGCCTGGGCGGGAGAATCGGCGTTGGTGCGGATCTTCAGCGTGCGGATGCTGTCGGCCCACTCCATAATGGTGGCGAAGTTGCCGGAAAGCTCGGCGGGAGCGGTCTTGATGGCCTCGGCATAGACCTTACCGGTCGTACCGTCAAGGCTCATCCAGTCGCCCTCCTTGACGACGAGACCGTTTACGAAGGTGATGGTCTTCGCGGCTTCGTCGATGAAGGCTTCCTTACAGCCGGATACGCAGCAGGTGCCGAGCTGACGCGCGACGACCGCGGCGTGGCTGGTCATACCGCCGAAGGAGGTAAGAATACCTTCGGAAGCGGTCATGCCCTCGATATCCTCGGGGCTGGTCTCCTTACGGGCAAGGACGACCTTTTCACCGGCCTCGTGATGGGCCTTGGCGTCCTCGGCGGAGAAATAGACCTTACCGCAGGCGGCTCCGGGAGAAGCGGCGAGACCCGTGGCAACGGGAGTCGCGGCCTTGAGAGCGGCGGCGTCGAACTGGGAATGGAGCAGCGCGTCAAGGGACTTGGGGTCTATCATTTTGATAGCCTCTTCCTTGGAGATCATGCCCTCGTCAACGAGGTCGACGGCGATCTGCAGAGCGGCGGCGGCGGTGCGCTTGCCGTTGCGGGTCTGGAGCATGAAGAGCTTGCCGCGCTCGATGGTGAACTCCATATCCTGCATGTCGCGGTAATGGTTCTCGAGCTTGTTGGCAACGTCAACGAACTGGTTGTAAACGGACTCGTTGATCTGCTTGAGGGACTCTATCGTCTCGGGAGTACGGATACCCGCGACGACGTCCTCGCCCTGAGCGTTCATAAGGAACTCGCCGAAGAGCTTCTTCTCGCCGGTGGCGGGGTTCCTGGTGAAAGCGACGCCGGTACCGGAATCGTCGCCCATGTTGCCGAATACCATGCTCTGCACGTTGACGGCGGTGCCCCAGCTGGAGGGGATGTCATGCATGCGGCGATATACGATGGCGCGGGGATTATCCCAGCTGCGGAAGACGGCCTTGACCGCCTCGAGAAGCTGAGTCATGGGCTCCTGGGGGAAGTCCTCGCCCTTTTCGGCCTTATAGAGGGCCTTATACTCGGTGATGAGCTCCTTGAGGTTCTCGGCAGTGAGATCCTTATCAAGGGCTACGTTGTTCTGCTGTTTCTTATTCTCGAGAAGCTTGCTGAACTTTTCCTTGTCGATCTCCATAACGACGTCGGAGAACATCTGGATGAAGCGGCGATAGCTGTCGTACGCGAAACGGGGATTGTTGGTAAGACGGGCAAGAGCCTCCACGGTCTCGTCATTGAGGCCGAGGTTGAGGATCGTATCCATCATGCCGGGCATACTGGCCCTGGCGCCGGACCTTACGGACACGAGGAAGGGGTTCTCGGTGCTGCCGAACTTCTTGCCGGCCTTCTCCTCGGTGATGGCGAGAGCGGCCTTGATCTGCTCGACGATCTCGTCTGCGATCTTCCTGCCGTCCTCATAGTAACGGGTGCAGGCCTCGGTGGTCACGGTGAAACCGTAAGGCACGGGCAGACCCAGCGTCGTCATCTCGGCAAGGTTCGCGCCCTTACCGCCGAGGAGATTACGCATACCCGCATTACCTTCGTTGAAAAGGTAAACGTACTTCTGTGACATAAAGTTTCCTCCAAATATATTTCGTTTTTTTGTAACCTAATAAAAGTTCTCCGCGAGGGGAACGCTTTATTATAAAACAATAGAAAGGATTTTTCAAGAGTAAGCTTTCTATATATTATGAAAAATTATACAAAAATCATATCCCTCGGGCGCGATTCTTTGCCATTTGCGGCCATAAACGGGTCTTATTCGGCAAAAAACGGTCAAATATATCATTTTGCGCGGCAGGAGAATATAGCATTGCGTGGAATAAAAACAAGGAATAATCTCAAGGAGCGCTTTACGATTGGCATTTCCCGAGGCATGGCTTAATGAATTGATGAGCAAAAACGATATAGCTTCAGTTATATCGGAGTATGTTCAGCTTACTCCCAAGGGAGGCCGTCTTTGGGGGCATTGTCCTTTTCACGTCGACAAGACTCCTTCCTTTTCCGTAACGCCGGACAAGCAGCTCTTTCACTGTTTCTCCTGCAAGGCGGGCGGTAGCGTTATACAGTTCATAATGCAGGTCGAGAACCTTTCCTATATCGACGCTATCAGGCATCTTGCGCAAAGGGCCGGCATGGATATGCCGAACGAGATAGACGACCGGCGGCTCATGGAGCAGAAGCGCAAACGCGAGCGCATCTACGAAGCCAACCGCGAGGCCGCCCTTTTCTTCTGCCGAGCGCTCTATTCGAACGAGGGCGCAAACGCCAGGCGTTACCTTGAAAAACGCGGCGTCAATTTCGAGACCGCAAAAAAATTCGGGCTCGGCTACTCTCCCGAAGGGTACGATACCCTCTTCAATTATCTTACTTCAAAGGGCTTTTCAAGGGAAATACTTATCGACGCGGGCCTTGCCGTCGCAGGGCACAAGGATCCTTCCAAAACTTTCGATTTCTTCCGCGGCAGGCTTATGTTCCCCGTCATTTCGGCATCCGGCAAGGTCATTGCCTTCGGCGGCAGGACCATGGGAAACGACGAGCCCAAATACATCAATACCGGCGACACGCCCGTCTACAACAAGCGGGAAAACATATACGCCATTAACCTGCTTAAGGGCAAAAAACTCGACGACGTAATAATGGTCGAAGGCTATATGGACGTCATCAGCCTGCATCAGCGCGGGATTGACAACGCCGTAGCTTCGCTCGGAACTGCACTTACCACTCAGCAGGCTAGGCTCATAAAGCGCTACGCTCCGAAGGTTTACTACGCTTACGACGGCGACGAAGCCGGTCAGAAGGCCATGATCCGCGGCATCGACATACTGCGGGCATCGGATATAGAGGCGAGAGTAATAATAATCCCCGACGAGCACGATCCCGACGAATTCATAAAGCAGTACGGGCCCGACAGCTTCCTTTCCCTCAAGGACGCGTCCATCACTGGCATAAGGTTCAAGCTGGAAAGGATCGCCAAGCTTAACGGCACGGATACTCCCGACGGTAGGGAGAAATTCGCAAGAGAGGCCTGCGCGCTGCTTTCAAAGCTCGATCCCGTCGAGAGGGACAGATACATACCCCTCGTCGCCGAGAGGAGCGGATTATCGAAGGACACCGTAAAGGAGCAATGCGGGCTTTCCAAAAAAGCCGTCACGGGAGAAGAGCAGACCGCTGCGCGCTACGTCGGCTACAAGAGGCCTAAGACGGACAGCGAAAGGCTAAAGGCCGAAAAAAAGCTGCTCTCCTGCATTATGGCCTCCGCCGATTACGGAAACGAGATAGGCAAAATGAAGGGCTTCTCGCTGATGCTGTTCTCGTCACCCCATCTAAGGGCATTCTGCGCGAGGCTGCTCACCGCCTATTCCGCCAAAGGAAAGGCGGATATCCCCGTAATGATGGCCGAGCTCGAGAAGGACGCCGCCGATGAGGTTTCCGGCGCTTACGCCGGGATAAGCGACCTCGTCTCCCCCATCGCCTCTGCTGAGGAGATAATCTTCTCCCTGCGCAAGCAGAATATGAAAAGAGAACTCGAGGAGCTTTCAGCCGAAATAAAGGAGCTCACCTCCCCCGAGGAAAAGGCCGAAGCCTTGAACAAGTATAAGGCGAAATACGCCGAATTCCAGAAGCTCTCCGCCGAGAGGCAGAACTGAAGACCGTTTATAAACCAAGGAGGTTTACATACATGGAAGAAGAAAAGAAGGATCATCTCAAGCTTGTCGACGAGCTGATCGAGCGCAACAAGGATAAGGGCGTCATGACCTATAAGGAAGTCATGGACACGTTCGAGGACGTGGAGCTTTCATCCGAGAAGATCGAGAGCATTTACGACCGCTTTGAGGCCGCGAGCATCGACGTCGTGGAGGATATCGATATCAACGAGGGGCTCGATATCGACATTTCCGAGGGCGAGGTCGACCAGTCTCAGGGCGTTTCCGAGACCGCTTCCGACGCCATCGCCATAGACGATCCCGTCAGGATGTATCTGAAGGAGATCGGCCGCGTACCGCTCCTCACGGGTAATGAAGAGATAGAGATCGCCACCAGAATGGCCAACGGCAAGCCCGCCGAGACCGCGATACTCAATTTCGTAAAGGCGCAGACCGGCAACGATCACGAGGATTTCAAAGCGGCGATAATCGACCTTGCTGAGACAAAGCTTGACAAGACCTTCAAGGATTACGCGGCAGCCGTCGAGGCGCTTTCCGAGACCGACGCCGCCATCGACCCAGCCATGCTCGAGCTTGCGGAGGACGGCCAGTACGCAAAGAGCCAGCTTGCCGAAGCAAACCTCAGGCTCGTCGTAAGCGTTGCGAAGCGCTACGTCGGCCGCGGCATGCTCTTCCTCGATCTTATTCAGGAGGGCAATCTCGGTCTTATAAAGGCCGTTGAAAAGTTCGACTACCGCAAGGGTTACAAGTTCTCCACCTACGCGACGTGGTGGATCCGTCAGGCCATTACGAGGGCTATCGCAGATCAGGCGAGGACGATAAGGATCCCCGTTCACATGGTCGAGACTATCAACAAGCTCGTCAGGGTGAACCGTCAGCTCCTGCAGGAGCTCGGCCGCGAGCCCAGGCCCGAGGAGATCGCAAAGGAAATGGGCATTTCCGAGGACAAGGTCCGTGAGATAATCAAGATCGCACAGGAGCCCGTATCTCTTGAAACGCCTATAGGCGAGGAGGAGGATTCCCACCTCGGTGATTTCATAGCGGACGACGAAGCCCCCGCGCCCGAAAGCATCGCCTCCACTTCCATGCTGCAGTCCCACCTTGAAGAAGTCCTCCGAACCCTCACTCCGAGAGAGGAAAAGGTATTGAGGCTCAGGTTCGGCCTTGACGACGGCAAGACCCGCACGCTCGAGGACGTCGGCAAGGAGTTCAACGTCACGAGGGAGCGCATCCGTCAGATCGAAGCCAAGGCTTTGAGGAAGCTCCGTCATCCCAGCCGCAGCAAGAGGCTCAAGGATTTCCTCGACTGATAAAAGGCATATAAAAGCGCCCGATGAGATCTCATCGGGCGCTTGCTTTTTTTTAGACTCTTTTGGCTATCTCGACCGCAATATGGAGTTTTCTGAGATCGTGGTTCGCGTCGTACAGCTCTGCTATATCGTATTCCTCTCCGTCCAGCACGTCGCCCGCCTGCAGGAAGGAATACAGCTTGAATCCGTGGAAAGAGCAAACCGCCGCAAGGCCCGCCATCTCCATCTCAACGGTAAGGCAGCCCTCCGAAACGCGCTTTTCGAGCTTTGCCCTTGTTTCGCGGTAGAACGCGTCCGTGGTCCAGGTTTTGCCAAGCACGCAAGGAATATTCAGCTCGTCGAATATCCGTGCCGTGACGGCGTTGTCCGGAAGCTCGATGTAATCGGAGGGCGGCGCGTAATGATAGGACATGCCCTCGTCGCGGTACGCGGAGGTCGGGATAACGTACCTGCCCCCTATCTTCCCCTTATCGAGCGCGCCAGCGGAGCCGAACACAACGAAGGACGAAGCTCCGGCGACGTAATTGACGTCGATGATCTCGGTCCCGGCCAATGCGGAGCCTACTGACATAGAGAACGCGCCTATCGTTTTGCCATCTGCCTCGAAAGCGTAAACAGGCACCGCGCCCTTTACCGATCCGAAGGAGGCCGCCTGACGATGTGGATAAAGCGCGAGCAGTTCTTCAAGGAGCTTCGGAGAGAAAAGGCATATGCAGACGTCGAAATAACTCCCCCGTTCCTTATAGATATCCACGGGGCCGATGATCGCCTTATCGGTGCTGAAGCCGTCAGTGATCATTTTCGTTATCGATCGAAATAAAAATCGATGACCTTGCGTTCCTCCATCACTTTGCCGATATAGGCGAGGACCTTCTGATGCTCGGGATGATCGCGGTAGGTTATGAAGCCTTCCTTATCCGGGAAAGTGCATACAAGGCACATATCGGAGGAAGCGGGAGTATGCAGAACGTCTATGCCGACCTCGGCGGTGATCAGCGTGGGAACTTTGCCGATAAGGCCCATGAGACCGTCCTTGACGATCTGCATGTTTTCATCCTTAGTATGGCCGCAGGCTTCATCCTTGAAGCGCCAGAAAACGATATGCTTGAACATAATTGTCATCTCCTTGAAATAATACCAATTATATAACGGACTGAGCAATTCTTTCAAGAGTTTTTTACGGGATACGGTCAAGAATAAGCTCTGGGAGAATCAAAATGAAAAACAGGGATAAACAAAAAAAGCTAAAGCGATCGCGCGCAGGCCTTAAGATAGGGTTCGGTCTGTTCCTCCTGCTCATAGGTTCAGCGCTCATTGCGGCGTCGTACGCGTTCAGGTTCGAAGAATGGCGCGACCTCGATCCGAAGCTGATAACTGGCTGCCCGAAAAGCCTGCTCGTTTACGACAGGAACGGCGAGCTCGTCAGCGTTTTGGGAACCGAAAAGAGGATCTGGGTAGACTATGACAGGCTTAATAAGCACACCGTAGACGCTTTCGTATCCGTCGAGGACGCGCGTTTCTACACGCATAAGGGGATCGATCTCTACCGCATATTCGGCGCGGCTTGGGCGGACCTCAAAGCCGGAAGCTACGTTCAGGGCGCTTCTACGATCAGCCAGCAGCTGATAAAGCTTTCTCATCTGTCCTCCGAGAAGACGATTGACAGGAAGCTCGAGGAGGCCGTGCTCGCGCTTCAGCTTGAAAAGGCTTTCGATAAAAACGAGATAATGGAGATGTACCTCAACTACATCTATTTCGGAGGCGGATACTACGGCATAGAGGCGGCCTCGCTCGGCTATTTCGGAGTGCACGCCGAAGAATTGACTACGGCGCAGTCGGCGCAGCTTGCGGGAATACTGAAAAGCCCCTCCGCGTACGCCCCGCATATAGATCCCGAGGCTTCCCTTGCAAGGAGGAACACTGTGCTGAGGCTTATGCATGAAAACGGCTTCATAGACGACGCGGAGTATGGATCGGCCAAAGCCGAGGAATGCATCCTCTCCTCCGCCATTCCCTCTTACAGGGGTCTTATTATCGACCGATCAATCGAAGAAGCCGCAGAAAAGATCGGGATAACGCGCGAGGAACTGCTTACAGGCGGATACTCCGTTTATCTTGCCATGGACTCGAGGATAGAAGAATTCTGCCACAGGCTGATGGGCGAAAGCGAAACATACCCTTCGGAAAAAGCTCAGGGAGCGCTCGTCGTTCTTAACAGGTCGGGAGGCATAGAAGCCGTTATCGGCGGCCGCGGAGAATACGATCCATCGGGCATAGACAGGGCTTCGGGGATAAAGCGTCAGCCCGGTTCGCTCATAAAGCCCGTTCTCGTCTACGCGCCTGCGATCGAGTACTTTGGGTACGGAACCGCTACGATACTTAACGACGAGCCGACGAGCTTCGGTGACTACGCGCCGAGGAACTCGGACGATAAATACTACGGTAAAGTGACTCTGCGGACGGCCCTCGCCAAGTCGCTGAACGTTCCGGCCGTGAGCGTGCTTGCGGATATCGGTGTTGATTCAGGAGTGGCGTTCGCGTCCAAACTCGGCATCGATTTTGAAGGCGAAAACATGGGGCTTCCGCTCGCTTTGGGCGGGTTCACGCACGGAGTATCGCCGCTTGAAATGGCCGGCGCATATTCGGCGTTCGCCAATGGCGGAGTATTCATTGCGCCCGCTTACGTCGACAGGATCGTTTCATCGACCGGCGAAACATTGTATCTCAGGGCCGTTTCCGGAGAACGCGTAATGAGCCGTGAAACCGCGTACGTTATTAATTCGATGCTTGAGACGGCTGCTTCGGAAGGAACGGCTAAAAGGCTTTCCGGGCTGGGCTTTCCCATTGCCGCAAAGACAGGAACCGCGATATATGAAAACGGAGTGCGCGACGCCTGGTGCGCGGCGTACACTCCCGATTATACGGCGGTCATCTGGATGGGGACGGATTCCTCAAAGGAAGGCAGCCTGCCGGCGGAAGCTGTCGGCGGAAACCACACTGCGTCTGCGCTGTATAAGCTTTTCGATATGATAGGCAAGCTTTCCCCAACAAGCGATTTCACGGTCCCCGATGGGATAACGACAGTTGAGATCGACTTATCGGATATTGAAAACGGCAGGATATTTGCAGCTGGAGCAAACACTCCCGAAGAATACAAAGCCGAAGAGGTTTTCGTTTCGGGAACGGAACCGGATTCTGTCAATCCGTCCTTCATTCCGCCCTCTCCGCCGGACGAGTGCGGCTGGAGCATAGACGCGAAAGGCCGCCCCGTTATCTCTTTCCGATCGGAAAGCGGGATATTGACTTACAGGATACTCCGCGCCGACGCCACGGGGAACGAGCAGGCGGTATGCGCGTTCTGCGGAAAGACGGGAAGTCTGAGCTTTACGGACAACAGCGCGATCCCCGGCGCGGTCTATACTTACAGGATAGTCGCCGTGCATCCCGTCCTGAAGGACGAAAACGGCTCGCCCCTAACGAGCGAGCCTTCGAGAAAGATGCGTGTCGTGACGCCCTTTATCGGTCAATAGCGAAACATTATCTCCGCTTCGTGAACCGACGCATCATCCAAAGAGAATTTATAGCCGCGATCGGACTTATCGAGCTTGCCGTCCGCGCCGTCGAATTCGAGCGCAAGCTCAGAATCGGCATAAACGGTCAGTGTGAAAGAGGTGTCATACCAGAATCCGAAGAGGTAAAGCTCATCCTTTACGGGGCACCTGCCTGAGAACTCAAAGTAGATCTCGTTAGACTCGCCCTGTTTGAGCTCGTTCACGAACGGTATGGAAAGCTTCCCTTCGGAAATATCGAACGATGCGGGGGCTCCGTCCAAGGTGACGTTCGTGACGTCCATCCCGCCCGTCAGCAAAACGACCTTATACAGCACGGAATCCGTGTTGTTGACGAATTCCAGCGCTGCGGATCCGCTGACCACGGCTTCCGCCTCGCCCGACGCGTTGAAGGCAAGGCCGCATTCCATTATGACGAGCGCGCGGCTCGATTCATCCGATATCCTTACGGGGATCTCCGGATCGGGGGTCGCGGTGGGCTGTAAGGTCGGCTCATCCGAAGGCGCTTCCGTATCCTCCGGCGTTTCCGTAACCGCTTCCGGAGTATCGGTCGGCTGCTCTGCCCGGGGAGTGTCCGTCGGCTGAGCTTCAGGCGTTTCGCTCGGCGCTTCGGTGAGCGTTTCAGTAGGAGCGGATGTTGCTGGATGCGTCTGAGCAGCAGTTGGCGAAGCCGAATATGAGGCTTCATTATCTGGCGCGGGCTTATCTTTTTTGTGAAGCAGAGCAAACAAAACCAAGCCGGCAGCGATGACCGCGATCCCCGCGAGTATCGCTATCGGCACGATCTTTCTTATCTTTCTTCTGCGCTCTACGTTCTTCAAAACAAAACCCAAGGGCGGGTCTCCCCGCCCTTTTTCATCGATCAGTCTTCAAGCTTGAATTCATGCGCCTGCTCTTCGCCCCTGAGCACCCTCAGGCCGCCCGCGGCAAGCGCTTCCATCTCATACTCGCCCGCCATTATCTCAACGGGAGCGATCCACTCGATCCTGTTCTTGAGCATATCGGTGAAGAGCTTGGAATACGCAAGACCGCCGGTTATGACGATCCTGTCGACCTTGCCGTTTACCGCCGCGGCAAGCTCCGCAATGCCCTTGGCGTGGGAGAGCGCCATTGCTTCGTAAAGGAGTTTTGCCTGCTCGTTGCCGTCCGCGATCATTCGCTCGATCTCAAGTCCGTCGCTGGTGCCAAGATACGCCTTAAGGCCGGAGTTGCCCCTGATATAACGGCTCATCTCCTCCTTGGTGTACTTGCCGCTGTAGCAGAGCATCGCAAGATCCATCGCCTGCAGCCTGCCGCACCTTTCGGGAGCAAAGCCCGCGTCGTCGTCGGAATAGCAGTCGATCAGCCTTCCCTTATGGGAAAGCCAAGCGGAGCAGCCGCCGCCGATATGCAGAACGATTATGGTGCAGTCCTCAAGCTTTTTGCCGAGTATCTCCTCGGCGCACTTCCTCGCCATGGCGCGGCTGTTCAGAACGTGACCGCGGCTCTTTTTGGGGATCTCGGGCATGCCGGTGATCCTGGAGATCCTGTCAAGCTCGTCGACGGCGACGGGATCGTAGACCATCGCGGGTATGCCGAGAGGCCTCGCGATCGCATCCGCAAGCACGCAGGCGAGGTTCGAGATATGCGTATCGACCTTGGCGGCATAGAAATAATCGATCATGTCGCGGTTAATCTTGAACGCTCCGGAGGGCACGGGAGGAAGCAGACCGCCCCTTGCCATGACGCAGGTAAGCGTCTCCTTTTCTATACCGTTCTCCTTCAGCGCCTTTTCGATGAGCGCCATACGGTAATCGAACTGATCCATGACCCACTTGAAATGCTTGACCTCTTCAAGAGGATGCCTTACCGTGACGGCCATGATGCGCTGATCGTCATCGAAAACGGCGAGCTTTGTGGAAGTGGAGCCAGGATTTATAACCAAAATTCTTTCCATCGGTAAACACCTTTCGGATCATTGAAAGGCGGGGCCGAAGCGCAGCGTTTCGCCCCGTCTTCAAGTAATCAATTGCTGTTTATGCGATCCTCTCGGGATCAGTTTACGAAGCCCGCGCCGAGAGCGAGGGAATAATACTTCTCCTCCGCGCTGGAGCCGCGGGAAGCGAGCACGATGGGGACCTTGCAGCCCATAATGAGACCGGCCATCCTGCCGCCCGCCGTATAGACGAGCGCCTTGCCGAGGACGTTGCCGACTACGATCTCGGGAACGAGAAGGATATCGAAATCGCCGACGCAGGGGCAGTCATAGCCCTTGATGGCGGAAAGCTCGGGGACCATGGCAAGGTCGTAAGAGATGGGGCCTTCAACGTAGCAGGAGGGAAGCTCGCCCTCAAGGCTCATGCGCTTGAGCTCGGCGGCGTCGACGGTCTCCTGCATTTTGGGATTGATGGTCTCGATCGCGCAGAGAGCGGCCACGTTGGGCTTCTCGTAACCGAGCTTATGGAAGAATTCAACGGCGTTCTTGACGATCTTGATCTTCTTGTCAAGATCGGGATAGGTGCACATGCCGCCGTCGGTGACGCAGATGAGCTTGTGATAGCCGGGGACCTCGACCATCATGCAGTGGCTCATAAGGGAGCCGGTGCGAAGATCGGCTTCGGGATTCAGAACGCCCTTGAGCATCTGACCGGTCATGATCTTGCCCTTCATGAGGAAGTCCGCTCTGCCCTCCTTGATGAGCTTAGCGGCGCATACGCTGGGATGCATTCCTTCGGGGACCTCGACAATCTCGAATTCCTTGGGATCCTGACCGAGGGATACGAGCACGGCCTCGATCTTCTCCCTGTCGCCGACGAGAACGGAATCAACGAGATCCCTGGCGTGGATAACGGCCTCGAGAGCATGAGCGTCATCGGCGCAGACGAGAGCGACGGTGCGGCGCTTGCCGGTCTTGACTTTAGCAACGAGTTCATCGAAATTGGTGATAGCCATTTAATTGTTCCTCCTTGTATTGCATAAGAGCGTAAGCTCCCTTTTATCTTTTCTATTTTACTATCTTTTGCCCTTCATGGCAACACAAAAAGGCGATATATTTGCGGCGTATTGAAAAATCTCCGCCGTTGCGAAGAAAACAGCAAAGTATATTTGCATTGAGGCGTAAGGTGTTATATAATAATTTGATTAATTATGTACAGAGGGAACTCTATGCTTTCGATTAAAAATGTAAGCTTCACATACGACAGCGGTACTCCCGCCCTCTCGGACGTTTCGCTCGAGATCAAGGACGGCGAGTTCGTCTGCATCGTCGGTCATAACGGAAGCGGAAAATCGACCCTGGCAAAGCTGTTCAACGGTCTGCTCCTCCCCTCCTCCGGCACCGTCGAGGTCAACGGCATGGACACGGCCGACGATGAAAAAACGCTCGATATCAGGCGGCTCGTCGGAATGGTCTTCCAGAATCCCGACAACCAGATCGTCACGACCGTCGTCAGAGAGGACGTCGCTTTCGGCCCGGAGAATCTCGGCATACCCACGGACGAGATGATAATAAGGGTCGATGAGGCGCTTAAAGCGGTCGGCATGGAAAGCTACGCCGAATCCGCGCCGCACATGCTCTCCGGCGGTCAGAAGCAGAGGATCGCGATAGCGGGCATGCTCGCCATGGAGCCCGAGATACTCGTTCTCGACGAGGCCACGGCGATGCTCGATCCCATGGGAAGAGCGGACATAATAAGGATCGTCCGCGATCTCAACCGCGAAAAGCACATCACCGTTATTATGATAACCCAGTATATGGAGGAGGCCGTCGGAGTCGACCGCGTGATCGTCATCAACAACGGCTCCATCGAAATGGACGGAACGCCCGCGGAGATATTCTCCCACGGGGACGAGCTAAGAGCCATCGGGCTCGACGTCCCCCCCGCCGTAGAGCTCCGCGAGCTTTTGAAAAGCAGGGGCATTGCCGACTGCGGCAGCGCCATGACACTTGAGGAGATCTCCGATAATCTATGCCGATCGTTATTGAAAAACTGACATACACGTATCAAAGCGGCAGCGTCAACGCCTTTACCGCGATTATGGACGTCAGCCTTACGATACACGACGGTGAATTCGTCGGGCTGATCGGCCATACCGGAAGCGGCAAATCGACGCTCATACAGCAGCTTAACGGGCTCATGCAGCCGACGAGCGGAAAGGTGCTCGTCGACGGATTCGACATGAGCGACAAGAAACAGCGCGCCAAGGGCAGGGCTCTCGTCGGCATGGTTTTCCAGTACCCGGATTATCAGCTTTTCGACGAGACCGTCTACAAGGATATCAGCTTCGGCCCCAAGAACATGAAGCTCGCGCCGGACGAGATCGATCGCCGCGTGCGCGAGGCCATGCGCCTTGTGGGGCTTGATTTCGATGAATTCGCCGAAAAATCCCCCTTCGAGCTCTCCGGCGGAGAAAAGCGCAGGACGGCCCTCGCGGGGATAATCGCGATGTACCCGAAGTACCTCGTGCTCGACGAGCCGATGGCCGGTCTCGATCCCGCGGGCAGAAGAGCCGTTCTCGCCATGATAGACGATTTCAGAAAACAGCTCGGCTGCGCCGTCGTGATGGTGAGCCATTCCATGGACGACATAGCAAGATCCGCCGACAAGGTTATTGTTCTCAGGGACGGGGCGATCTTCGCAAGCGGCACTCCCGCCGAGATATTCTCCAGATCCGACGAACTGTACGAAATGGGGCTCGAGCCTCCGTTCGCAGCGAGGATGGCTTCGGAGCTTAAGCGTCACGGTTTCCGCCTGCCCGGCGGCATCTACACGAACGAAGCTCTTGCGGACGCGCTTGCCGCATACAAGGGGGGTGACCTTAATGTTTAAGGACATCACTCTCGGGCAATACTTCCCCGTCGATTCCGTCGCTCACCGTCTGGATCCCAGAACGAAGCTCGTTCTTTTGATACTCTACATCGTCGCGGTGTTCATAGTTAAGGACATCTGGGTCTTCGGCTTTATAATCGCGTTCATGCTCTTCATGACGGCAATGAGCAAGGTGCCTCTCAACTACGTGCTCAAGGCCATAAAGCCGATGAAGCTGCTCCTGCCGCTGATGTTTCTGCTGAACCTCTTCATGATAAAGTCAGGGCACATACTCTTTTCATGGAAGTTCATCACCGTCACGACAGGCGGATTGAGGCAGGCGCTGTTCATAGTGCTCCGTCTTATCGCGCTCGTCACCGGCGCTTCTCTGCTCACGCTGACGACCACGCCCGTATCGCTCACCGAAGGTCTTGAAAGGCTGCTTTCCCCGCTGAAGGCGGTGAAGTTCCCCGTGCACGAGCTCGCCATGATGATGACTATCGCGCTGAGGTTCATCCCCACCCTGCTCGAAGAGGCCGACAAGATCATGAAGGCTCAGCTTGCCAGGGGCGCCGATCTTGAAAGCGGAAACATATTCAAGAAGGCGAAGGCGATGATACCCATACTTATACCGCTCTTCGTCAATTCGTTCCGCAGGGCCGAGGAGCTTGCGCTTGCTATGGAGAGCCGCTGTTACCACGGCGGCGAGGGCCGCACGAGGCTGAAGGTGCTGAAGTTCCACATGCGCGATCTTTGGGCGGTGCTGATATTCGCCGCGCTTATCGCCGTCGTTGTGATACTCCAGAACACCTTCCCGATCGACAGATACGCAGCCGACCTCATATTGGGGCTGCTCGGCAAAAAGCAATGAAGCCCGACGCCAAAACGAGAAGGACGATGCTCATGATCGCGGCCGCGCTGCTTGCGGCGGCGGCGATATGGCTAATTCTTCTCGAAAGCAAAAGCTACTCCAGAGCCGTATGCAGAAGGATAAACGAATTCGGGTACAATGTCTCCCCTTCCGACTTCTACACACAGGGATACGGCGTCAACACGAGCATTGCCGAGGTAGTGAAGGAAGACCTCGCCGTGATAATCAGGCAGAGCCGGGCCTGCGGCTTTTCCGCAGACGTTAACAAGGTCGGAGCCGTCGAACTCATGCTCTGCAAATTGGACGATACGAGAGTATTGTTCGTCTATCTCGTCGATAAGGAGCCAGAGCTCGTGTTTATTGAGGACACAGAAACTAAAGAAACCTTCCCGCTTGCAGATAAATGAGACGCATCGCGCTTATAATCGAATATGACGGCACGAATTACGTCGGCTGGCAGGTCCAGCCTAACGGGATCACCGTTCAGCAGGTGATAGACGACGCCTTTGAAAAGCTTATCGGCGAGCGTCCCGTACTGCACGCCTCCGGCCGCACGGACAGCGGCGTCCACGCGAGGGCGCAGGTCGCGCATTTCGATACCGAATGCCGCATACCTGACGACAAGTTCTGCTACGCTCTCAATACGAGGCTGCCTTCGGACGTCCGCATAAAGGCGAGCTTCGAGGTCCCCTCGGATTTCCATGCGAGATTCTGTGTTAAGGAAAAGCATTACGTCTATACGATCAACAACGCGAAGCACGCTTCTGCTTTCACGAGGAACACCGCTCTCCACGTTCACTACCCGCTCGACCTCGACAGGCTGAACGAAGCTGCCTCGTATTTTCTGGGTACTCACGATTTCAACGCCTTCCGTTCGTCCGGAAGCTGCTCGACTTCAACCGAAAGGACGATCTTCGTTTCCGAATGGGAAAAGGAAGGCAGCTGCCTCAGATACCACGTTGCGGGAAGCGGCTTCCTTTACAACATGGTGAGGATAATGACCGGCACCATGCTGAGGATCGGCCTCGGCTTCGAAAGCCCGGAAACGGTAAAGGAGGCGCTTGCAAACCCCAGCCGCGAATTTGCCGGGGATACCGCGCCAGCCCACGGGCTGACCCTTTGGCGAGTGGTCTACGATCTCTTCGATACGGAAGATCATCTTGAATAGAGCGTTTGTCCGTTTTCCCAAGCTCCGCCTCATTTTGGCGAAAGCACTTGCGCAAAGCGGATAAATGTTGTAGAATAAAGTGTAAAATCATATTCGGAGGTGTATTATGCCTGCTAACATTCTTTATGATCTTGGCACCGTAACGCTCACCGACGATCTCATCGCGACGATCGCCGGCACCGCCGCCGTTGAAAACTACGGCATAGTTGCCATGAACAGCAAGAGCGCTACCGACGCGATACTTCAGCTCGTCGGAAGCGATAATATGAAACGCGGCGTCAAAGTCACTATACTTAACGACGGAACCACGATAGATATCGACCTTCACGTTACCGTAATGTACGGCGTATCCCTTCCCGTTGTAGCGCAGAACGCCGTCAGCAACGTCAAGTACCGTGTTGAGGATCTCACCGGTCTCCACGTCCGCAACGTCAACATATTCGTGGAATCCATCAAAGTCTGACGCCGAAGGAGTGCTTTGTTTTGAAAAGATCAGTTTTTAACGGTGATCTGCTCAGGGATATGTTCCTCATGGGAGCAGCTCTCCTTGAGCACAATAAGGCATCCATTGATGCTATGAACGTCTTCCCCGTTCCCGACGGGGATACCGGCACCAACATGTCGATGACGATGCAGCGCGCCGTCGCCGAGATCCGTTCCTGCGACAGCGACACGGCTGAAGCGATCGCTGCAGCCGCATCCCTCGGCGCGTTAAAGGGCGCAAGGGGCAACTCCGGCGTTATCCTCTCCCAGATATTCCGCGGCATTTCTCAGTCGCTCAAGGGAAAGGGCGACGTCATCAGCGCGAGGATGCTCGCCGACGCGATGACCTCCGGCACGGAGGCCGCTTACAAGGCGGTCATGCGCCCCAAGGAGGGCACGATGCTGACCGTCTCCCGCGTTATGGCGGAGTACGCTCAGAAGGCCGCGACCGTTAGGGGCGCGGAAGCCTATGACGTTCTCGAGGCTATGCTCGAGGGCGGCGAGGACGCCCTGAAAAAGACGCCAGATCTGCTCCCCGTTCTCAAGGAAGCGGGCGTGCTCGATTCCGGCGGAACCGGTCTGCTTACTATCTTCCGCGGATTCATGCTCGCCGCCAACGGCGAGGACGCCGAATCCATGGATCTCGATCTCGCGCTTCCCGGCGAAACGCCCGAGGAGTCGGAGTATAACTCCAACGAGAGCATAATCGCCTCCACCGACGTCAACGATATCAAGTTCGGCTACTGCAGCGAGATGTTCATAATCCATCTGCACGACGACGTGACCGAAGCGGACGTCGACAGGTTCCGCGACAAGCTCTGCAGGCTGGGCGACAGCGTCGTGGTCGTTTACGATACCGACATCATCAAGGTCCACGTCCACTCCAACGCCCCCGGCAAGGTCATACAGTTCGCTCTCATGCTCGGCGAGATCGACAAATTGAAGGTCGACAACATGCGCGAGCAGAACCGCCAGATAAAGGAAAAGCAGAAGCGCGAGCAGAAGGAACAGGCTGTCGTCGCCGTTAGCGCGGGCGAAGGACTTGAAGAGGATCTCAAGGCTCTCGGCGTAAGCTTCGTTATCTCCGGCGGGCAGACAATGAACCCCAGCATCGACGTTATCGCTCAGGCGATCAAGAAGGTCAACGCCAAGACCGTTTTCGTCCTGCCCGATAACTCCAACATAATCCTTGCCGCGCAGCAGGCGGCCAACGTAGTCGACTGCGAGGTCATCGTCCTCCCCACCAAGACCGTTATGCAGGGCATTTCCGCTATGACGGGCTTCAACCCCGACGCCTCCGTTGAGGAGAACCGCGAGGCAATGACCGAGTGCTTCGGCAACGTGGTTTCCGGCTCCGTCACCTACGCCGTACGCGATACCTCCTATAATGGGAACACCATCCACACGGGCGATATAATCGGACTCGTCGACAACAACATCGTAGAGGTCTGCAAGGACGTGGCGGAGTGCTCCAGAGCCCTCATAAAGAGGATCATGGAAGCCAAGGAGGATTGCGGTTTCGTCTCCGTCTACTGGGGCGAAGGCGCCGACGAGGAGAGCGCGGAGGCTCTCGTGGCCGAACTTACCGACGAATATCCCGACGTTGAGTTCATGGTCAGGAAGGGCGGTCAGCCTCTCTACTATTACTACATCTCAGCAGAATAATGGATCTTGAATCGAAACTGACCGATCTTAAAGGAATCGGGCCCAAACGTGCAGAAGCTCTTGCCCGCTTGGGCCTTTTCTCGATACGCGATATCCTGTTCTACGCACCGAGGGAGCATTACGATCTGCGCGAAGCGAAGAAGATCGAAGAGCTGACTCACGGCGAATACGCGATAGTGAAGATCGAAGAGATCGATAAACCGAAGATCGCCTACCCCGTTATCGGCGGAAGGAGGACTTCGCTCGTTTCGGTCAATATTTCGGACGGTACGGGCCGGCTCCGCCTCTCATGGTTCAATCAGCCCTACGCAAGGAACTCGATACCCGAATTCGCCAACGGATACGTCCACGGCAGGGTGGATCTCTCCCGCGGGAAGGTTATGGTGAACGGCGTATTCTGCCCCTCGCCTCCCGGCATGCTGCCGGTCTATCCGCTGACTAAAGGATTGGGCCAGGCCTCGATGCGCTCTTGCGTAAAATCCGTTATGCGCGGCGTCGATGGAGTGTACGGCGAGACTTTGCCCGAAAAAATACGCATGGAGCACGGTCTTTGCCAGCTCGGCTTCGCGCTTGAAAACCTGCATTTCCCACTCTCGCCGGAGGCTTTGGCGATAGCAAAGCGCAGGCTGTCATTTGAAAACACGCTCTATTTTACAATACTTCTTGAATCGCTGAGAGCGCGTTCCTCGCACGAGACCGGTATTTCATTCAATGTAAAAGGTCTTTTGGACGAATACTTGAAGCTCCTTCCGTTCGCTCCGACTAACGGTCAGCTCGCCGTCATGCGAGAGCTCTCATCCGATATGGCCTCCCCCGTCCCCATGAACAGGCTCGTTCAGGGCGACGTTGGCTCTGGCAAGACCGCGATAGCGGTTTACGCTATGTTCGTAGCCGCGAGCAACGGCTGCCAGGCAGCGCTCATGGCGCCGACCTCGATACTCGCCGAACAGCACTTTACGAAGCTTCAAAAGCTGTTCGGGGAAAACGCCGTGCTCATCACGGGGAGCATGAAAAAAGCCGAGCAGAGGGCCGCGCTTGAAAAGATCAAGAGCGGCGATGCAAGCTATATCGTGGGGACTCACTCCCTTCTGGAGAGCGGCGTGGAATTCCGCGATCTCGGCCTTGTGATAACGGACGAACAGCACCGTTTCGGAGTGCGCCAGCGCGCTGTTCTCGGCAACAAGGGCCGCTCGCCCGACGTTCTTATTATGAGCGCGACGCCCATACCGAGAACGCTTTCCCTGATACTCTACGGCGACCTTGACGTTTCGAAGCTAACGGAGCTTCCCGGCGGCAGGAAACCCGTAACGACGCGCTTCGTTCCGCCCGAGAAACGCGCGGATATGTACCGCTACATCGAACGTGAAATAAAGGAGAGAGGCATACAGGCTTTCACCGTCTGCCCCATGATAGAGGACAACGACGAGGTCCGGCTCGCCTGCTCCGCAGAGGCAGTCTTCAAGGAGCTTAAAGAAAGGCTTACCATCTCCGTCGAACTGATACACGGCCGTATGAAGGCCGACAAGCGAGAAGAGATAATGCGCCGTTTCCGCGACGGGGAGATAGATCTGCTCGTCTCCACGACCGTTATCGAGGTTGGCGTCGACGTGCCGAACGCCTGCATAATGGCGATAGAGGCCGCGGAGCGATTCGGCTTGGCTCAGCTCCATCAGCTGAGGGGCCGCGTCGGGAGGAGCGACAAGGAGAGCTTCTGCTTCCTGCTGACCGAGAGCCGCGCCGAGAGCGTAGCCGAAAGGGTGAAAACGCTCGTCGCCTCCAACGACGGGTTCGAGATCGCCGAAAAGGATCTGATTACGAGGGGCCCGGGAGAGCTTTTGGGCATGCGTCAGCACGGCAGCTCACAGCTCCTGAACGCGCTTGCGATAAGCGACATGGATACTCTTAACGAAGCGAGGAACGAAGCTTTGAAGCTGCTTTCGAGCGGCAGGAGCGAGGAAATGGCTTTTGTCAAAAACGTGCTTGCGAAGTATTCCAAGCAGCTTGAGGATATCGCCATAAACTGAGGTATAATGAAAAAATGAGCGCACCTTTTAAGAAAAACGACGATATAACCCTGGAAATAACCGGTATGAGCAGCGAAGGCTCCGGCGTAGGCAGATACGAGGGATTCGCGGTATTCGTGCCGTTCACCCTGCCGGGAGAAACGGTATCCGCGCATATCATAAAAGTAACGGGCTCGTACGCCGTCGGAAAGCTGATGGAGGTCATAGTCCCCTCCCCGGAGAGGGTCGATCCCCCCTGCCCCGTATTCAAAAAATGCGGCGGGTGCACGCTTATGCACATGAGCTATCAGGCTCAGCTCGAATACAAGAGGAACGCGGTTAGGGACGCGCTCGTTCGCCTTGGAGGGTTCAAGGATATCGAGGTGAAGCCCGTTATCGGGATGGACGAGCCCGCGCGCTACCGCAACAAGGGGAGCTTCCCCTTCGGCAATACGGATATAGGCGTCACGTTCGGCCTTTACGCCCAGAGGAGCCACAGGCTCGTTCCCACAAGCGACTGCATAATAGAACGCGAGACCGCCATAAGGGCCGCTGAAGCCGCCGCCGATTGGGCGAGCGCGAACGGCATACCCGCCTATGACGAGGTGACGAAGCGCGGCGTCATCCGCCACGTTGTTACAAGATCCTGCACGGGCGGAGCGGCGGTATGCGTCGTAACTACGGGAAAGCTCCCGCATAAGGACGATCTGATCGAACGTATAAAAAAAGCCGTTCCCGAAGTCAGATCGATCGTTCATAACGTGAACCCCGACGACACGAACGCCATCTGCGGAAAAGAGGACAGGCTCATTTACGGGAGCGAGACCGTCGTTCAGAATATGGGCGGCCTTGATTTCGAGGTCAGCCGTGAAAGCTTCCTGCAGGTGAATCCCGTGCAGACCGAAAAGCTGTATTCGCTTGCCATTGAAGGGCTTGAATTGAAGGGAAACGAGACCGTCGCCGACGTTTTCTGCGGCATTGGAACTATCACGCTGATGCTCGCAAAGAGAGCAAAGAGCGCCGTAGGGATCGAATACGTCGAGAAGGCCGTGGACGACGCGAAACGCAACGCCGAACTGAACGGTATCGCAAACGCCGATTTCATCTGCGGCGCGGCGGAGACGGCGCTTCCGGAGCTGATCGGCAAAGGACGCCGGTTCGACGCCGTAACGCTCGATCCCCCGCGCAAGGGCGCCGATCCCGAAGTGCTGAAGGCCATCGCCGAGTGCGGAGCCGAAAAGATCGCTTACGTCTCCTGCTCCCCCGCCACCCTTGCAAGGGATCTTAAGCTCCTCGCCGGATACGGCTTCCGGATCGTTTCGGTTCAGCCGGTGGATATGTTCCCGATGACAAGCCACGTTGAGACGGTCGTCACCTTGTTCCAGACAAATCGACAATCAGAAGTTTGAATGATAATGGAAATTCAATTATACGAAGACAAATACAGGGACGATATTATCTTCATGGTTTTACAGGCCAAGGACGCGCTTGGGAGGCTGCCAAGGATCAATGAGGACCTGCTCGATATAAAGAAGAACTACTTTGACCGTGGGGATAAGTTCTGGATTGCTTTGGATGATAACGACCGGGTGATCGGCTGCGGGGGATATTCGAGGATTGAAAGAACGAATGAAGCTTTTATCCATCGATTGTACGTAAAGGCGTCTGAAAAGCGCAAAGGCATCGGATCGGCTCTGCTTGAAACGATCGAGGCGGAAATGCGCGGCAACGGCATTTCGGTAGCGCGGGTACATCTCGGCGCTCCGCGGGAACAGTGGTTTGAGTCATATTCATTCTATCCGAAGCATGGATACGCCGAATATGAGCCACGATATATGATGAAGGAATTATAAAGACAAATCGGAATTTGGAAAGGCAGTTAAATGGAATACATAATCGAGGATCTGACAAAAGAAGAAGCCGAATACATCGGCAGGAAGATCGATGAAATCGTACCGCACGAAGTGGATGCTGATTCGGAAGAATTCGTTCTCAAAGTCGAGAACGAAAACGGCGAGATCATCGGCGGCTGTATCGTAGAAGCATACGAATACCACTGGTCGAGAGTTCTTCTTGAAGAGCTTTGGGTAGATGAACGCTATCGACATCAGGGACTTGGATCTATGATCCTACGCGAGGTCGAGCGTATTGCAAGAGAGAAGGGCTGTCGGGTCGTTACGCTCGGAACCGCCAGTTATATGGCAAGACCGTTCTATGAGAAACATGGCTATACGGTATTTACGACGCTGAAAAAGGCAAATGGCTATATCAGTTATTCATTGGTCAAGTATTTGGACAGGGACACGCCCGACTATGTGCCGACAAACAACAGCGGTACGCGGTTCAAGGTTTCCTATGGCAATGAGGACGATGCAGATGTGATACAAGACGGCCTTGACACATACGACGAAGCCTACGAGCCGAAATACGAAAATGTTGGCTTTTATAAAAAACTTGTGGACGAAGACGGCAGGTTTTCGGCAGGCGTGATCGCTGACGTTGACAAAGGTGAGAGCGGCTTTGTTGAAGCACTGTTTGTGGAAGAGCCGCTGAGACTTCAAGGTCTGGGCACATGTCTTTTGAAGGAAGCGGAAGAATTCGCAAAGGGAAACGGTGCGTATGTAGTTTTAACAAGCGCAGGCGACTGGAACGTCGATTTCTTCAAAAAGAACGGCTATTTGATCAGAGGTGAACTCAAAGACGTTCCGAAAGGACACAATTGCTACGAGCTTTACAAAATGATTTGAGAAGAGGAAAAGGAGAACAATTCATGAGATTAGTTGATATCACAAGCGAAAACTGGGAAGACGTTATTATTTCTGACAACAAACGAAACCATAACGGTCAAGGGCAGCAGAGGGCCGTATGAAGCGAAAGGCATGCCGTCGCTGTGTGAGGATTTTGTGGCATCCAATGCCTTGTCCATCGTACAGTCCGTGTACGAGGACGGCTGGGTCATTAAGGCAATCGAACATGAAGGGGAACTGATCGGCTTCACCATGTTCGGTTGGAACGAAGAGGAAGAGTTTTACGAACTGTGCAGGATCATGATCGATTTGCATTATCAGAATAAGGGCTATGGGACCCAAGCGATCAAAATGATCCCGGATGAGATGAAGTCCCGTTTCGGATGCAGGGAAGTCTATCTGTCCACAGACCCTGAAAACGCTGTCGGAATGCACGTATATGGAAAAGTCGGGTTCAAGTCAGAAAACAGAATGGTCGATGACGAAGAACTGTTCAAGATCATATTTGACTGAATCGTTATGAGTCTGTCGATCTGTTTCCGAATCGGCAATTCATGAATACGGTCGCTCAGTTATCCCGCTGAAATAATGAACGTCAGTTTTTCAGACCAAGCGAAGAAAAAGGAGGATGCAATATGAAGCTGTCGATGATATTCAAAGAAAAACCAAAGCAATGGGGCTTTCGCGGGGATCCGTATTTCTGGGATCATCTCCGAAAGAAGGCTGAAAACATGGAACTGATCACTCCCGACGAACTCGAGGAGTGGATAAAAGCGGAATACCTTTCGGTTTCGGGCAAGGCTTTGACAGACGAATACGGCGATTTTGCCGTTGTCGACGAATTCGCTCACGGGGGAATGAGCTCCGGCGGAGTCGATAACATTTGGTGGATGGAAAATGGCATACCTCTGCTGAAGAGCAGGCTCGCCGCGCTCCTGTAAGCCCACAGCCGCTCCGGTAATAAATGAAACAGATTTATAAAATCAAGTAATTAATCGGCGTTTGGCTCTGCGCCGAGAACGGCGAAACAGTAAGCAATGACGCAAGGAGATCCCGAAATGGTTTGCGAGCTTCATGACACGGCAAAAGCCGAAGCTCTATTTAAGGGCATGGAGGATTCTTTGATCCTCTCCTGCCTGCAGAATATGATGGACGGAAAGATATACGTGACCGATCCCGAGGACCCGAGATCCGCTATGGCGTATGTCGCGGGCTTCGCGTTTTACGCGGGATCACCCGACGAGGAGCTTGCGGCCTTCACTCCGAACGGATCCTTCGAAATGGTCGCGCAGGACGAAGCCTGGGCAAGGCTGCTGAAAGATAAGCACCCCTGCGCAGTTACGTACACCCGCTACGCGATCAAAAAGGATACTAAGTTCGACCGAAAAAAGCTCGAAGCTCTGGCGGCTTCGCTTCCTTCCGGGTATGAAATAAGAAGGATAGACGCCGATCTTTACCGCGTTTGCCTGCAAAACGAGCTGTTCGAGTGCTGCGTATCGAACTTCGCATCGGAACGGGACTATCTGGAACACGGGCGCGGATTTGCCGTGATGAAGGACGGCGATATGGTTTCCTCCGCCTCGTCCTACTCCGTGTACCGCGAGGGAGTCGAAGTCGAGATAGATACCGTTGAGGAGGAACGCCGCAGGGGGCTTGCATCCGCCGTCGCGGCAAAGCTTATTCTTTCCTGTCTCGACGACGGTCTTTATCCCAGCTGGGACGCCGCGAATATGGAATCGGTGCGTCTTGCTCAAAAGCTCGGCTACGAGCTCAAAGGCGAATACAAAACGCTTTTTGTGAGAGACGTCTGCGATCATGCCGTCGATCCGGGCAAATGAATATGGACGCGTGATCGGAGACGCCTGCATTATTATAGACGGCCTCACCTTCTGAAAATCTGTAAAGCTAGGCTATGTAATGGTCATATACGACTATGATATCCCGGAATACGATATCTGGCATATGATGATGGACAGCTCGGAGCAGGGCAAGGGTTACGGCAAAGAAGCTCTCAACAGGGTTCTCGAATACATCAGTACGAAGCCCTTCGGCAATTCGGACAGAGCAGCCCTGACATGCGGGAAGAACAATACAGTGGCTATGAAGCTTTATGAAAGAATGGGCTTCTCGGCAACCGGCGCGGAGGATGAAGACGAGATAGAAATGGCTCTGACGCTTTCACAGCATAAATAGCCGTTCGTATCAGATCAATAAAAGGAGGCAAATATGGATCGCATCACAAGGATAAAAAAGATGGAGGAATGCCTTAACGTTTCGGAAAAGGCGTTGGACAGGGCTACCGAAGCCCTCGACGAGCTTGAAAAGTCGATGAAGGCCTTCGACAAGCTCAGTAAGTATTACGGAAGCACGCTGTGGATGTCGGATTTCGAGGCCGACGAGGCCGGCAAGCTTCCCGAGGATCTTAAAAGGGGCGTGCTTTCGGAGGACGCGGCATACAACGTGATCGTCGGCTACCGCGATATGACCGTCAGAATGATGAGGATCGCTGCGACGCTGACCGAGAACGTGCTTATGTAAACGAAAAACAGCTCTTCGAAGTTATCGAAGAGCTGTTTTATTTTGCTAATTATTCGAAATGGGCCTTCAAAACGAGCTCGAAGGCAATTTTCAGCCCGTCCCTCAGCGAATCGATCTCAAGCCATTCGTCCCTTGTGTGCTCGCCCTTGCCGGAATACAGGCCGAACGTAACCGCGGGCACTCCGAGCGAAAGCGGGATATTGGCGTCGGTCGAGCCCATTCCCCTTTTGACGTTCCCGCTTCTGACGGAGGTGATAGCGGTTTCGCATCTTGCGAGCAGAGCGTCGTAGGCGTCCCTGTCCACCCTGCCTCCGCAGGGGCGTTCCCCTATCAGTTCGGCGGAGAATTCGGCTCCCCTCCCCTGCGCGTCCCACATCAGCTCCTGGAAGCGTTCGCGCATGAACGCGAGGGCAATGCGGTCGTCCGAGCGGTACTCGTACAGTATCTCGCAGGAGGGCGCGATGGTGTTGACGGAGGTGCCGCCGTTTATCATGCCGACGTTATAGGTGGTTTTGACGCCGCTGATATCGGGAAGCTGCTGCGAATACAGCGCGGTCACGAGCTCGGACATTCGGTGTATGGCGTTGGGGCTGCCGAAATCCCCGAAGGAATGGCCGCCCTGAGTTTTTGCATTAACGCGCCATCTTTCGCTTCCGACGGCTTTGACGATCATACCGTCTTCGAAAGTGCAGTCGAAGGAGACGAGCTCCTTTATCCTGCCCGCGTTGTCCTTCATAATTTGCCTTACGCCCTTGAGATTGCCGAGGCCCTCCTCGCAGGAATTGAGCACGAACAGCACGGGCGATTTGGGCTTACGCCCGGTTTCGAGTATGTATCGGATGAGCGTCAATATAGCCGTGACGTTGGCGGTGTCGTCGCCTATACCGGGGGCAAAGAGCCTGCCGTCCTCCTCCCTGACGGGAAGCGGCTCCGTATCGGGGAAAACCACGTCCGTATGAGCGGAATAAACGGTGATATCCGACGTCCCCTCGTCTATCCCGAAGGGGACGCAGACGTTCTTAGCCTCGTCCGTATAGACGCCCTCCGCTCCCCAGCCGCGCAAGAGCCCAGTAATGAACTCTACCCTCTTTTCCTCATGGTGAGAAGGGGCGGGTATCGCGGCGAGTGTTTTCAAAAGCTCAACGTGATTGGCAAATTCGGTTTTTATCCAGCTGTTCATGGAGGCCTCCGTTATTTCTTTACAGCATTATAACCGCTCGGCCGGTCAATTTCAATCAAAAAAGCGTCAAACTTGACAAAATCGCGCTTCGAATTTATACTTTTTTTATTACGTATTCAGAGGACACGACATGGATTATCAGGAGGTCAACGCCGAGACCATCGACAGATGGGCGGAAAGCGGCTGGGAATGGGGCAAGCCCATCGGACATGAGACATACGTTAAAGCAAAGCACGGCGAATGGGACGTTCTTCTCACCCCGTCGAAGCCCGTTCCGCACGAATGGTTCGGCGAGCTTGTGGGAAAGAAGCTGCTCGGTCTCGCAAGCGGCGGCGGTCAGCAGATGCCCATCTTCGCGGCGCTCGGCGCGGAATGCACCGTGCTCGATTATTCAAAGAGGCAGCTTGAAAGCGAAAGGCTCGTTTCCGAGCGCGAGGGATATTCCATCCGCATTATAAGAGGCGATATGACGAAGACGCTCCCCTTCGCCGACGGAGAATTCGATATTGTTTTCCATCCCGTTTCGAACTGCTACGCGAGGGACGTCGCGCATATCTGGCGCGAATGCGCAAGGGTATTGAAAAAAGGCGGAATCCTTATTTCCGGGACGGATCATTTCGTCAATTACATCGTGGATGACGACGAGGAACGCATCGTAAATCATCTTCCTTTCGACCCTCCTTCGGATCCAGCGCAGATGGAACAGCTGAGAAGGACTGACAGCGGCGTGCAGTTCTCGCACACGATCGCTGAGCAGATCGGCGGTCAGCTCGAAGCGGGCTTCATGCTGACGAACATATATGAGGACACCAACGGCTCGGGCAGGCTGCACGAGCTGAACATTCCCACATTCCTCGCTATGAGGTCTGTAAAACTGTGAGGCGCATATGGAAAACAAAGGAACGGTTACAATCGAAACAAAAAGGCTGAGGCTCAGGAGATTCACTCCCGAGGATGCCTCCGCCATGTATAAAAACTGGGCGAGCGACCCGGAAGTGACGAGGCATCTGACCTGGCCCGCTCATGCGGACGAAGGCGTTTCGGCTTCTGTCATTTCGTCGTGGGTGAAGGAATACTCCTCCCCCGCCTATTATCAGTGGGCTATAGAGCTCAAAAGCCTTGGCGAACCCATAGGCGGCATCAGCGCTGTCGCAATCGACGAGAAAGCCGGCTCGGTTACTATCGGCTACTGCATTGGAAAACGCTTTTGGAATCAAGGGATCATGACGGAAGCCCTCGGCGCGGTGCTTGGATTCTTCTTCGAAGAGGTCAAGGCGCGCTGTGTGAACGCCTGTCACGATCCGCGAAACCCTCATTCGGGAATGGTAATGCGAAAATGCGGTATGAGATACGACGGTACGCTGCGCTGCAAAGGGCATAACAACCTCGGCCCCACCGACGAAGCCTGGCATTCGATACTACGCGGAGAATACTATAAAAACAAGCTCGGATATGAGATAGTTTGCATTTCCGAAAGGCCGGATCTTATCGAAAAGGCTTCCCGCTGGTTCCACGAAAAATGGGGCGTCCCGCTTGAAGCCTACGTTGAGAGCATGGAAGCATCGTTAGGTTCCCGAACATATCCCGAATGGTACGCTGCCATTCTGAACGGAAGAATAATAGCCGGCCTCGGCGTTATAGAAAACGACTTCCATAACAGGAAGGATCTTGCGCCGAACGTCTGCGCCGTCTATACGGAGCCGGAATTCCGCAATATGGGCATAGCTGGCGTGCTGCTTGACGGCGTTTGCGAGCATATGCGAAAAAGAGGCGTTTCACCACTCTATCTCTTAACGGATCACGATTCCTTCTACGAGCGATACGGATGGGAATTCCTGACCATGGCTCAGGGCGACGGCGAGCCCGATCTTTCGAGATTGTACGTTCATCTTTGAGCAAAAAAACGGTCCTCTATAAAGAGGGCCGTTTTATTTTGCGCTTGATTATTTCAATATTACGCTCGTCTGGGAGCTGAGGGTAAGGATATTTCCCTCGAGCTTGGCTTCGCCCTTCCCAATGAAGGCGCGGATCCCGCTTACGGAGATATCGGTCACGGTGGAAAGATCGATCGTGACGTCGGAACCGGTAGTATTATGTATCACTATTACGGAGCTGCCGTTATAAGTGGAGACGAATCCGCCGACGCGCATATCCTTGAAGGAGAGCGCCTTGTAATCGCCCAAAGCGATCTCGGGATTCGCCCTGCGGATCATGATGAGCTTCTTATAATAATTGTAGAGGCTGTTTTCGTCCTTCAGCTGATCCGCGACGGGCGCGTCGACGCGGTTATCCGCGGGATAGGAAGCTCCCGTGGGATCCTTGACCTTGTCTTCGTCGCCCCATATCATAGCGAGGCGGCGGTTGGCGTCGGTATTGGAAGCGCCCCTCGAGCCCCTCATGCCGATCTCCTCACCGTAATAGATGAACGGTGTGCCCGGGCCGAGTATGTAGAGGTTGGCGCCCATCTGCATATAGAAGCTCGCGATCGTCAGGAAGCCTGCCGCCCTGTCCATATCGTGATTGGTGATGAAGGGAGTTATCGTAGCGCCATCCCTCATGGCCGAAACGCGCTTAAGGTAGTTCTCCGTGTAGGCGGTGAACTTGTTGACGTCGCCCTTTTTGGCGGCCTCGGCTATGATGCCGCTTGCCATCGCCTCCGCGAAGTCGAAGCAGTTCGTCGCCTTCATGTAAAGATCGGTTATGCCGTCGCCGTCCCATACCTCCGCGACGGTGTAGATATCGGGCTTCAGCTCCCTGAGCTTTGTCATGTACCACTCCCAGAACTCGAGGCTCCTCTTGTGATCGCCGAAGTAGACGTATTTTGCGGCGTCAAAGCGGAAGCCGTCGACTCCGAGATCGATATAGTACTTCGCGACTTCGAGCATCGTCCGGCGGACGAAATCGCTGTCATAGTTGAGCTCGGGCATATCGCCGGAGAAATTGCACTCGTAAAAATGCTTGGTGCCGGAGATCTGGCTGAACGTGCGCCCGGCGGGAGCGGAATCCGTTTCGGAATCGTACCAGGTGAAGAAATTGTAATAATCGCTGTCGGTATCGCCGTTCCTGTGAGCGACGACGAATTTGTTGAACCACTCGTTCTGCTTGCCGGTATGATTGAGAACGAGGTCGAGTATCAGGTACACGCCCCGCTCGTGGCAAACGGAGATGAGCTCTTTAAGATCCTCCTCGGTACCGAATGTGCCGTCGACCTTATAGTAATCGGTGACGTCGTATTTATGATACGAGGGCGACTGGAATATGGGCGTGAGCCAGATCCCCTCGATCCCGAGGGATCTGCCGGAATTCGGGTCGCCGTCGTTGAGGTAATCCATGCGGTCGATTATTCCCCTGAGATCGCCTATGCCGTCCCCGTTGGAATCGGAGAAGGAGCCGACGAATATCTCGTAGAACACGCGATCGTGGCCCGATTCCGTTTCGCTTGCCTTCAGATTATCGTCCTTTATCACGAACTCGCCGTTCGGATCCTGCGCGGGCTTCTTGCAGCCTGCCAAGAGCACGAACGCGGCGGCTAACAGAATAAGCAGCGCTCTCTTTGCGATCTTCATTTCATGATGCCTCTTTTCATGGTTTTTTCTTTCTATTATCGTACAATATATACCCGTTCATTGTCAAGTGAACGCGGTAAAAAATAAACGCTTTAGGTCAAACCGCTTGCGAACGGAAAAACCTGTGATATAATTAAAATATGGACAAACAGATAATTGAACTCTATGAAAAAGACGAGCCCTGCCTTCTTGAAAAGAGAGCGCGTATCTGGCGCGCGGTCGCGCTGGGCGTGGCTTTTTTGACGCTTACGGTCTGCGTGCTGCTCGTTATCAATATCAACAGGTTCCATTTCAACAAAGAGCTTGCCGCAGCCATAGCCGTCTGCACCGTCGGCGGTTGGACGGTCATTTCGCTAATGCATTTCCCCGCGGGCGACAGCCATAACGAGGCAAGGCACGCGAAGGCCATACTGGAAGCCGAGCGTGAAACGGTCCCTGGCAAGCTTACCGTTACGGACGAGCGGATCTACATCAAGAAAGCCGTAACGATGCGGAAGGTCTTGGTCGAAAACGGCGAAGAGAAAAAGAGCCTCTGGATCAACGAGCGCAAGCTTGGCGCGGTGAAAGGGCTTGAAACGAAAACGGTCTATGCGGCGAACGGCTTCGTAGCCGCCGTGGAGGTGTGACATGATACTCTTCAAGCGCATACTTTCACAGCTTCACCGATACGTCGTTTGGGCGCTCGTTTCCGCGCTCATTTGCGGTTTCGTGTTCTTCCGCGTTACCGACGCCAAGAAGGAAAAGAAGATCACGATCTACGCGAGGGTCCCCTCCGTCTCGTGCGAGGAGCTTTCGCTCGAGCTTGAAAAGAACAAGCCCGAAGGAATAAAGCTCATCAATGTTCATCACTTCTCCTACGATCTTTTCGGCATGGACGTATTCGAGTCCGGCGACGTATTCATCATCTCCAAGAGCGACGCGGAGCTCTATAGGGCAAACCTCTGCGAGATAGCGGGCCGCGGCGAAAACGATCTTATTATAGACGGCAAGGTCTGCGGCTGGCTCTTCTACGATGCGGAAAGCAGATCTTGCCCCGCCTCCTCATACTTCGATTTTACGTTCTACGAGGGCGACGGCTACGCCAACGAGGACTACTACATATGCTTCAACAAGGATTCCGTGCATATCGGCGATATCAACGGATCCGCTGACGACGCCGCGATACAAACCGCGGAACACCTGCTTTCCCTTAAATAAAGAACGGAGACCGAAAATGAAAAAGATCTGCTTTATCATGGCTGCCTTCATGCTTATCGCGTGCCTCACCTCCTGCTCTAAGAAAGGGGGGCGCGTCCGCACGGAGAAGATCGAGGGAAGCCCGCTTTACGTCAGGAAGGTCGAAAACCTGCCCGATGATTTCATAATGGGAATGGACGTCTCCTCCGTCATCGCCGAAGAAAACAGCGGCGTGAAGTATTACGATTTCGAGGGGAACGAGCAGGATATCTTCGTTACGCTCGCCGACTGCGGCGTGAACACGATAAGGGTCAGGATATGGAACGATCCCTTCGACGATGAAGACCGCGGCTTCGGAGGCGGCAACTGCGATATAGATACCGCCCTCGCCATCGGAAAGCGCGCGACAGCGGCAGGTCAGAAGCTTCTTCTCGACTTCCACCTTTCCGATTTCTGGGCGGATCCCGGAAAGCAGTTCTCCCCAAGAGCCTGGAAGGATATGGCTATAGAGGAAAAGACCGAAGCCGCATACCAATACGTCAAGGATTGCCTCACCAAGCTGAAGAAAGCGGGCGTTAAGGTCGCCATGGTGCAGATAGGCAACGAGACAAATACTGGCATCGCCGGAGAAAAGACCTGGTTCAACATGCAGTACATAATGCAGGCGGGCTCAAAGGCCGTCAGGGAAGTCATGCCGGAAGCGCTCGTAGCTCTGCATTTCGCAAACCCCGAGAAGGCGGGAAGCTATGAAGGGATAGCCAAGAAGCTCGATTATTACCAAGTCGATTACGACGTTTTCGCCTCTTCTTATTATCCTTACTGGCACGGTACTCTCGAGAACCTCGCAAGCGTATTGAACTCCATTTCCAAAACCTACGGCAAAAAGGTGATGGTGATGGAGACCTCCTACGCCTACACCGCCGAGGATACGGACTTCAACGGCAACACGATAGGCGACGGCGGCGGGATAGTAAAGAACTACCCCTTTACCGTGCAGGGGCAGGCGAACCTCGTAAGGGACGTTATCGACTGCGTCGCAAATTCCATGGACAGCGGCATAGGCGTTGTTTACTGGGAGGGCGCGTGGATAACCGTAGGTCAGAACTCATGGGATGAAAATCACGAGCTCTGGGAGAAATACGGTTCCGGCTGGGCCTCGAGCTTCGCATCGGTCTACGATCCCAACGACGCAGGCAAGTATTACGGCGGCTCTGCCGTAGATAACCAGGCCATGTTCGGGCCGGACGGCAAACCCCTTGAATCACTGCGCGTTTTCAATCTCGCAAGGTTCGGGAACGAGGTCGAGCCCAGGGTCGACGCGCTTGAGGACGTGACTATCGACGTGGATCTTAACGGAACGATAATCCTTCCCGAAACGGTAAACGCCGTAATGACCGACGACAGCAGGCAGCCCGTTCCCGTCAAGTGGAACGTTACCGACGCCGAAATTGCGAAGATGTACACAGGCGGCGTGCACACCTACGAAGTGACCGGCGAAGCCGACGGAAGCCCCGTTCGCTGCTTCGTCAACATGATCGAATACAACTTCCTGCAAAATTACAGCTTCGAAGACGAAGAGCTTTCGCCTTGGGAGATCGTCGAGCGCGGTCACGCGGACGAGCTTTACGTTGAAAGCAAGCCCACCGATTCCAAAACGGGCGACAAGCATATGCATTTCTGGAGCGCAGCGAAGAACTCCGTCGATTTCTCGCTCGAGCAGAAGGTCACGGGACTTGCGGCGGGAAGCTACAAGTTCACTATCTCCATCATGGGCGGAGACGGAGGCAATACCGAGATATACGCCTACGCCCTTGTCGACGGTACGGAGGTTTCAAGAGCTCCCCTTAAGATTACCGTTTATAACGAATGGGATACCGCGGTCATCACGGGTATCCGCATCGAGGAAGGGCAGAGCTTAACTGTGGGCATATACGTCAATTGCGAAGGCGCGGGAAACGGCGCCTGGGGCAAGATAGACGACGCGCTGCTCAATTCCGAGGGCTGAAAACGGAGAAACGCCGATGGAAACAAATCTGTTCCGGAACATTAAAACCATATCGAAAGGCAGAAAAACTGCCTCTTGGATCGTTCGCGCGGCGGCAGTCGCAGCCGCTGCCGCGGTGTTTTCCGTATATCTCTATAAGAATTGGAAAAACTACGATCCTATCTCGCTGCTTGCGGCGTTCCTATCCATTGCCGGATTCGCTGCGGTATTCTGGCTCGCGGCGCCTCGGCTTATCGATCTGATATGCGGAGACAACGAGTTTTCATCCGCTGAAGTTACAATAAAAGAGCGCTCGCGCACTTTCGTTTTCATCTGCATAGGAGCGCTCGCGATCCATATCGTCACATTCCTGCTCGGCGTTTTCGTTTTCAAATGGTTCAATGCCTCTCCGAACGCCACGTTCGCGTATTGCTTCCGCACCTCGTGGATGAAGAGCAACACCGACGCGGGCCATTACATCACCATCGCAGAGAACTGGTATGTCAGGGAGGGAAACGACAAGCTCCTCATAGTCTTCTTCCCCATGCTTCCCGTGCTGATGCGCGCGCTCAACTTCATCACCCGCGACAGCTACGTTTCGGCGCTTATAATCAATTCCACCGCAACTGCGCTCGCTTCGGGCATGATCTATCTGACGTTCGTTCCCGTTATGGGAGATAAGCGCTCAAAGGCCGGGGCGTTTATCGCCCTGCTCCTCCCCGGCGCGATATTCCTCAATTCGCCGATGACGGAGCCTCTGTTCCTGCTGTTCTCGGCCTGCGCGTTCTGCTTCATGCAAAAGCGCCTGTACGTTCCCGCGGGGATATTCACAGCGCTTGCTGGATTCACCCGCTCGCTTGGCGTCCTCATCGCCGTACCCATAGCGCTCGTCGGCATAGGGCATCTCGCAGGTCTTATCAAAAGGAAGCGTCCTATTGCAAAGACACTCGTTCTTCTGCTATTAGGACTCCTTATATCAACGTTCGGCACGCTCGGATATCTTGCGATAAACTATTCGATACACGGCGACTGCCTCAAATTCTTTGAATTCCAGTGGAGCAACTGGCATCAGAAGGCCTGCCCGTTCTTCGATACGGTAAGGTATATCACGAAATACAGCATGCAGAACGCCGTCGAGGCGCCTCCCAAGTTCTGGTCGCTGTGGTTCCCTCAGCTCGTATGCATATTCGCGTCCCTGCTGCTCGTCGGGTCCAAGGCAAGGAAGCTCCCGGCCTCCTATACCGTATTTTTCCTTTGCTATTTCGCGGTGGCTGTAGGCTGTACCTGGCTGCTCTCATCAGTGAGGTATCTCTCCGCCTGCCTGCCGCTCATAGCGGCCGCGGCAATGCTCTGCAATAAGAAGCTCGGCGCAGCGGCGGTATTCTCCTTAACGGTCGTTCTTTACGCAGTATATCTTGTAATGTACATGATGAGGATGTCCGTCTATTAGGCTAAAAACGCGATCATATCGTAAATTATTTACCGCTTTCTCCGGTTCGGGGAAAGCGGCGCTTATTTGTGAAAACTAATAATCAGCTTCGCACATTTCGATTCAGTATACGGCAAAATACGTTTAGCCGATTAATAATTTTCCGAATATAAAATCGATCAAAGCTGTTGACATTTTTGTGAAACCGATGTATATTTAACACATAAAAGGTATTCGTCCCAAATATGGCTTTTCGCCGTAAGCGGGTCCGTGCCTTTTGAAGTTGCTTTTCATGTATACTACAATGAAAATAGGAGGTAAAAACAATGAAAAGAACTTTAGCTCTTATTATGGCTCTCATCATGGTCGTAGCTCTTGCAGCCTGCAAGAAGCCCGAGCCCGACAACAAGCCCGACGACCAGCAGCCCAGCAATGAGCTTGCCGGCACCTATGACATCAAGGTATGGTGCGGCGAAGATATCGTTGAGCTCACCAAGCAGCAGATCGCCAAGTTCAACGAAGAGAACAAGGATGCCGGCATCGTCATCAACGCCGACGTCCAGGGCGTCAGCGAAAGCACCGCTGCCAACGACATGATCACCGACATCGAGGCCGGCGCGGACATCTTCTGCTTCCCGCAGGATCAGTTCGCCAGGCTGGTACAGGCCGGCGCTCTGTCTGAGCTCGGCGCAGGCGCAAGCGAGTTCGTAAAGACGAACAACGCCGAGGACTCCGTTGCCGCTGCCACTGCGGGCGAGAAGATCTACGCTTATCCTCTCACCGCCGATAACGGTTACTTCATGTACTATGACAAGTCCGTCATCCCCGAGACCGATATCGATTCTCTCGAAGCCCTGATCAAGGACTGCGAGGACAACGGCAGGTACTTCGCTATGGAGACCAACACCTCCGCCTGGTACATCGCGGCCTTCTTCTTTGCCACCGGCTGTAAGTCCGAGTGGGTCACCAATGACGACGGCGAGTTCGAATCCGTTAACGACACCTTCGATTCCCCCGAGGGCCTCATCGCCGCCAAGGGTCTGAAGAAGCTTCAGGATTCCCCCGCTCACATCAGCTCCTCCGCCGCCGATGAATTCGGCAAGAGCGCTGCCGTTCTCGTCTCCGGTACCTGGGCGTACAACAACGTTCTCAGCATCCTCGGCGAAAACATGGGCGTTGCCGATCTGCCCTCCTTCGAGGTAGACGGTCAGCAGTATCACCTCGGTTCCTTCTCCGGCTACAAGCTCATGGGTGTTAAGCCCTGCTCCGACGCCAAGAGGGCTGCCGTTCTCAACAAGCTCGCTCAGTATCTTACCGGCGAGACCTGCCAGAACGAGCGCTTCGCGGCTGTAAGCTGGGGTCCCTCCAACAAGGCCGCTCAGGGTTCCGACGCCGTTAAGGCCAACCCCGCTCTCGTTGCTCTCAACCAGCAGGCCGCTTATGCTACCATTCAGGGCCAGATTCACGGTTCCTGGTGGGATATCGCCAAGGTCATCGGCGACGACGTTAAGGACGCTACCGACGAAGCCGGTCTCCAGGCTGCTCTTACCAACTACCACAACAAGATGAACGAGCTCTTCAACATGACCGATGATCAGAAGAACGCTTGGAGCGTAATCGGCACCTGCAACTCCGTTGACGGATTCTTCTACACCGATTACACCGACGAGACCCGTTCCAACTGGGCTGAGGACATCCCCATGCAGGAAGTCTCCGACGGCATCTGGAGGACCGTACAGGCCTGGGCTATGGAAGCCGGCTGTGAGTTCAAGTGCCGCAAGGGCGGTTCCTGGGACGAGGCTATCCCCGCCGATAACTTCAAGGTAGAAGAGGCCGGCACCTACTACGTCGAGCTCGACGTCAACGCCGGTACCATCACTCTCGTTCCCGCTGAATAATCGAATAAGTTCCGATCCATTACGTTAAAGCGTTAGCTTTAATCGGATCTGACAGAAATCGGATTTTGGTTGGAGCCGACAACACGGCTCCAACCTTTCTTATAACCGGGGGTATAATATGAGAAAATACACCGATCTGGAATATCTGAAGCTCAACAAATGGCAGCGAGCCGGCCATAAAATACTGAGCTTCTTCGCGGGTATCCCCCAAGGCATCTGGAATTTCATCAAGAAGATCGGCCTCGGCTTAGGCAAAGCCGGCAAGGCCATTGGCGCGGAATTCAAAGACATAGTGGATACCTTCGTGCACGGCGATTGGAAAACCAAGCTTTCATTCCCGATAATGGGTTTTGGCAGCATCGCCAGGGGGCAGGTGCTTCGCGGCATCCTGTTCCTCCTCTTTGAGATCATATTCATAGGCTACATGGTGCTGACAGGCGGTTACTGGCTCTCCATGCTGCCTTCGCTCGGCAAACAGGGCCCCGAGAAGGGATACGATCCCATCTACGATCAGCCCATCACCATCTTCCATGACGACTCCTTCAAGATACTTCTTTACGGAGTCCTCACCATCTTCTTCATCATCGCATTCATCTACACATGGCGCGTCAACGTCCGTCAGAACAAGATCTCCGAGGAGATCCTCAAGTCCGGCAAGAAGCTCAAATCCGGCAAGGACGATCTTCGTTCGATGGTCGATGATAATTTCCACAAGACACTGCTTGCCCTGCCCATGACCGGCATAGTGATCTTCACCGTGCTGCCAATGGTGTTCATGGTGCTCGTCGCATTTACCAATTACAGCGCGGCCTATAACGGATACAGCAACAACCTGTTCCACTGGGTCGGGCTGGACAAGTTCAATCAGCTCCTCTCCTGGAAGAGCGTGCAGGGCGGACAGAGCTATGCCGCGACATTCGGCGAAATACTCGTTTGGACGCTGATCTGGGCGTTCCTTGCGACGTTCACGAACTATTTCCTCGGCATACTCGTCGCTATGATGATCAACAAGAAGGGCATACAGTTCAAGAAGGTATGGCGTACGATACTCGTTCTCACGATAGCGATACCGCAGTTCATCTCCCTGATGTACGTTTCGAAGCTGTTCGCCGAAAACGGTTACTTCAACCTGAAGCTCTTCAACGATATGCACCTGTTCACGAAGGCTCTGCCCTTCTGGCAAGATAAGACTTGGGCGAGGGTAATGGTCGTTCTGATCAACATCTGGATAGGTATCCCCTACCTCATGCTGATGGCGACCGGTATCCTTATGAACATCCCGCAGGATCTTTACGAGTCCGCCAAGATCGACGGCGCGAGCGCATGGCAGCAGTACAGGAAGATCACCCTTCCCTATATGCTGTTCGTTACCGGCCCGTATCTTCTTACGAGCTTCATCGGCAATATGAATAACTTCAACGTTATCTACCTGCTGACCGGCGGCGCTCCCGTTAACCCGGCTGCTTCCTCTGCGGCCGGCTCCGTAGGCTATACGGACCTTCTGATCACCTGGCTGTTCAAGATCACGCAGGGCGGTGAGAAAGCCGATTACGCGCTCGCATCCGTTATCGGTATTCTCGTATTCCTCGTCGTATCGCTGATCTCGCTCGTTGTTTACGGCCTTATGCCTTCAGTAAAGAATGAGGAGGATTTCCAATGAAAACGCGTAAAAGTCTTCCGTCCGGCATTGTTATGCTGATAGTCGCCGCGTGCCTCATTGCGGTATGCGCTCCCCTCATTCTGTGGATCCGTCACGCCGCGGCAATGGATTCGGCCTCGTTCATGGAGACCTGTCAGACCATCGTTCACCGCATAGCGCATCCCTTCCCGATCGATCCCGATCATATGGGCGCCGTGCTCCTGACGATACTGATGCTCCTGCTGCTGGCCATCGCCGTTGTGCTCGTCATTGTGGCCGTGATCAACCTCTTAAGGGGGCCGCGCGATGAGCAGTCGAGGCATATGGGCCTCAGAACGGCCAACGCGATCTCCAACACGGCAATACATATACTGCTTGTCGTAATAAGCGTTATATGGCTGCTCCCCTTCATATTCATCGTACTTCAGTCCTTCCGCGTGGAGAGCACGTATCAGGTCGGCTACATCATTCCTGAGAAATGGGGCTTTGATAACTACGTCAGCATATTCTCCGCCGGCTCCAATTTCCCGCGGTGGTATCTGAACACCTTCATCATGGCGCTTGCGACCGCCGTACTGCAGACCGTTATAGTGCTCTGCATGAGCTACACCCTCTCCCGCTTCCGCTTCAAAATGCGTAAGCCTCTGATGAAGTTCATGCTCGTGCTCGGCATGTTCCCCGGCATCCTCGGAATGATCATCCTGTACAGGATCCTCTCCGACCTCGGTCTCACTCAGGCGCACGCCGTACCCGGTTTGATCCTCGTCTACGTCGCATCCTCCGGTATGGGATATTACGTATCCAAGGGCTTCTTCGATACGATCCCGAAATCGCTGGATGAAGCCGCAAGGGTCGACGGCGCGACAAGAGCTCAGGTCTTGTTCAAGATCATACTTCCCCTTTCGAAGCCTATCGTCATTTACACGATACTGACCGCCTTCATGGCGCCGTGGGGCGATTTCGTATTCGCCAAGTACGCATCTATGAACAACCAGCTCGGCATGAACGTCGCCGTTGGTATGAACACCTGGCTGGCAACGCCCAGTATGCTCTTCGCGAACTACACCAAGTTCTGCGCGGGCGGCGTCGTTGTCGCGATACCCGTCGTTATCCTCTTCATGTGCCTGCAGAGGTACTACGTTGAGGGCGTAACCGGCGGCGCGGTAAAAGGCTGATGATCGGGAATCGTTGAAAGGAGTAATTAATTATGGCAAGCGTTAAATTGACTAACGTCAAAAAGATCTATGATAACAAAGTCGTTGCCGTACACGATTTCAACCTCGATATAAAGGATAAGGAATTCGTTGTATTCGTCGGCCCCTCCGGCTGCGGCAAATCCACCACTCTTCGTATGGTCGCCGGTCTTGAAGAGATCAGCGAAGGTACGGTCGAAATCGACGGCGAGGTCGTGAACGATCTTCAGCCGAAGGACAGGAACATTGCTATGGTCTTCCAGAACTACGCTCTGTATCCTCATATGACCGTATATGACAATATCGCGTTCTCCCTCCGTCTGCAGAAGCTCCCGGAGGACGTCATCTACAACAAGGTGACGAACGCTGCCGAGATACTCGGCATAACCGATTACCTCATGCGCAAGCCCCGCGCGCTCTCCGGCGGACAGCGTCAGCGTGTCGCCATCGGCCGCGCGATGGTGCGTGATTCCAAGGTCTTCCTCATGGACGAGCCTCTTTCCAACCTGGATGCGAAGCTGCGCAACCAGATGCGCGCCGAGATAATCCTTCTCAGGCAGAAGCTCAATACGACGTTCATCTACGTCACCCATGACCAGACCGAAGCTATGACCCTCGGCGACCGCATAGTCATCATGAAGGACGGCTACATCATGCAGGTCGGTACCCCCACCGAGGTGTTCGAGATGCCCGAAAACCTCTTCGTCGCGGAGTTCATCGGCGCTCCCAAGATGAACATAATGCACACCGAGCTCTCCTGTGAGAACGGCAAGTATTACGTACATCCCTTCGGCGCAAGGCTCCCCGTTGAGGGCGATAAGGGAGCCAAGCTCAACGAGCTTAGGGTCCCCGGCAAGCAGATCATACTGGGCGTTCGTCCCGAGCATATCCAGCTCGCCAAGGAAGCCGGCCCCAACACGATCCCCGTTAAGCTTGAGGTCAACGAAATGATGGGCAGCGAGCTCCATCTGCACGTCTACACCGAGGACGGCACGAGGCTCATCGTTCGCGTTCCCACCATCGATCTCGATCCCGAGCAGAGGAATTCCCTCGTTCAAGGAGCCGCGCTCAACATCACGTTCGGCGGCAAGGTAATGCACTTCTTCGATAAGGAGACCGAGCATAACATCCTTCTCCCGTAACTTGAACGCATCATACTCCAATGAAAAGCTCCCCTCGGCAGAACGCGGGGAGCTTTTATAATACCACGCAGGCAGAAAGTATTGACCTAAATGGGGTTTTATCGTAAAATCAGTTTATCGAACGAAGGCGGCGAATATGAACGAACTGTTTTTGAAAGCAATAGAGATCGATCGGGACAGGATCCCGCCGAACAGCTACATAAACGGCATCGAAGCCCTGTCAAGCCTTGACAGGCTTGAGTTCCGGTCGCCCGTAACGTTCTTCGTGGGCGAGAACGGAAGCGGCAAAAGCACGCTTCTGGAGGCTATTGCGGTGGCCTGCGGGTTCAATCCCGAGGGCGGCTCCAGGGCAAATCGCTTCTCCACTTACGACACGCACTCGGATCTGTTCGACGCGCTGAAGCTGACGAAGACCTTCAGAAGGTCGTACAGCGGCTATTTCCTGCGCGCGGAAAGCTTTTACAACGTCGCCACTATGGAGGCTGAGGCGAACAAGCTTACGGGCGGCAGACCTCAGCGTCTGCACGAGAGATCCCATGGCGAGAGCTTTCTCTATATCGCTCAGAGCTTCGGCGGAATGGGGCTTTACATTCTCGACGAGCCCGAAGCCGCGCTCAGCCCGCAGAGGCAGCTGACCTTCCTTCTGGAGATCGAACGCTGCGTCAGGGAGGGTTCGCAGTTCATAATAGTTTCTCACTCGCCGATATTATTGGCTTACCCCGAAGCGGACATAATAAGCTTTGACGGAGAACTGCACAGGATCGATTATGAGGAGACCGAAAGCTATAAGCTGACGAGCCTTTTCATAAACGACAGGGCGAGGCTCCTTCATAACCTTTTTGACGAATAGGGGCATTATAGGAATGAAATCAACGTTTGATCTCATATATGACGTAGTAAAGAGTATCCCAAAGGGGCGCGTAGCCACATACGGGCAGATTGCCGCTCTCGCCGGGAATCCGCGGTGGTCCCGCGTGGTGGGTTACGCCCTGCACGTTAACCCGGAGCCGGGTGTCATACCCTGTCACCGGGTGGTCGACAGAAACGGCAGGCTCTCCCCCGCTTTCGCGTTCGGCGGAGCGAATATGCAGGCCGTGCTTTTGGAAAAAGAGGGCGTTGAGGTTTCCGATGGCTGCGTGGATCTTTCTAAGTACCGCTGGGAGCCGTGATCCTCTCCCCTGCTTACGGGCTTTACTTGCGGCCTTAAAAGTGATAAAATCAATATAAGACCCATCGAAGGAGTATTATTATGTATCAGGAAAGCGACGACAAGCTCAAGGGTTCGGTAAAGTCCGACACCCTGCTTTTTGTTTTGTTGATAGTGTTCTTTTTCTTTGCGGGAACGATAGCGACCGTGCTTCGCGCCAAGTTCGACAGCAACGCTCCGCTTTACGTATTCGCTCTGCTTCTCGCCGCGCTGCTGATACTCGTCTATAAGCTCCGCATCGAGGGATACCGCTACACGGTTTTCTATGCCGAGCCTGAGACGGAATACGATGCGCGTTTTGACGAATACATCACGCACGAGGATCATCCATTTCCCGTAGGAACGATCGTAATAGAGCGCACCGCGAGCGCAAAGGGAGAGATACTCGAGGTCATCCGTAAGGAGGAGCTTGTTGCCTTGCTCGATCCCGGCGCAGGATACGCCGCAGACAAGGAGCTTGTCTATGCTCCGCGCAAAAAGGAAAAATGCTCGTCCGTAATCTTCTCGAGGGACGATCAAACCACAAGACTCTATTTCACCCCCACGGAAAAATTCAAGGAATACGTCAGGAGCTTTATCGAGGCCTAAATGAAGGAGCTTCCCCTTTACAGCGCAATAAAGGCATACGCCGGAAAAGACCCGGCGAGATTTCATATGCCCGGGCACAAGGGGAAGCTTTCGCCTTTCGACGTGACGGAGGTTGCGGGAACGGACAACCTTCATTCACCGCACGAGGCCATACTCGAATCGGAAAGGTTGTGCGCCGCGGCAATGGGCGCAGAGGACGCTTTCTTCCTTGTTTCGGGTTCGACGGCAGGCAACCTCGCCATGCTCATGCTTTTGGGCTGCGGCAAGCGCGTACTGCTCGGAAGAAACTGCCATAAATCAGTGATAAACGGGTTAGCCGTTGCAGGACACGAAGCCGTGCCCCTTATTCCAGACGAAGACGGGATAGTTACCGCCGAGAAAGTCGACGAGGCGCTTTCCGCCGCTCACTGCGACGCCGTGTTCATCACCTCTCCCACCTATCGCGGGGCCGTTTCGCCTATAGCCGAGATAGCCGAAGCCGCGCATTCGCATGGCGCGCTGCTCTTCGTCGACTGCGCACACGGCGCGCATTTCGCTTTTTCCGGGAAGCTTCCCGATATCCCCGCCGAGGCCGACGCATGGTGCGTGAGCTGTCACAAGACGCTCGACGCTTACACGCAGACGGCCCTGCTTCTGACGGGTGCAAGCTGCCCGTTTTCGAGGGAGCGGGTACAGAACACGCTCAACATGTTCCAATCGACGAGCCCTTCCTATCCCCTCATGATGTCGATAGAGGCCTCCGTGCTCGCCCATGCTGATTGGGACGAGCACGCGGATAGGATAATGCGCGTAAGGGAAAAGCTCGCTTCGATTTCGGGAGTAAGGCTTATAGACGCCGCGGCGCCATATCAGGATTTAACGAGGCTCAATATAGGCGTTTCGGGCATTCGCGGACGCGAGCTTGAAGCAAAGCTCATTGAAGCCGGCATATACGCCGAGATGGCCGATTCCGAATGCGTCACGCTCATTACTACGCCCTCAGATAAGGACGAATGGTATGAGAAGCTTATATCTGCGATAGAAGCTCTTCCCCGTGAAAACGACCTGCATGATAACAGCGGTCATTCGATTAACAAAGAGATACGACCCGGCGAACGCAAGGTAACCGTCAGGGAAGCCGTTACGGGCGATACTGAAAAAGTCCCCATAGCCGAGTCCGTCGGAAGGATCTGCGCCGGGGCCGCCGGGTGTTACCCGCCCGGGACGGCGATACTTTTCCCCGGCGAGATAATAACAAGGGCAAACGCCGATCTGCTCTTATCCGAAGCTGAGGACGGAGCGGAGCTTTTCGGAGCTGAGAACGGCATGGCGACGGTACTGAAGGAGGCCGGATCAGTATGAGCGAGGTTTTGAAAAAGCTTGGAGCCTCCATACTTGCGGGCAGAGCCATGCACGCATATTTGCTGACAGGAGCGGATACGGAGCTGACCGGGAATGCCGCCAGGAACATAGCATCGCTTATGCTTTACGGCCGTCGGGATATGGAAAGGCTCGTAAACGATCCCGACTTTATGGAATACGGCGGAGCTGTATCTATCGGCGATTTTCGCGACGTTATAAGGCCCGAGCTCTATCGGGAGACCTTCGGAGGGAACGGACGCGTCGTCGTATTCAAGCTGGCAAACCAGCTTTCTGCCATGGTGCAGAACGCCATGCTGAAGGTGCTCGAGGAACCTCCCGAAAACACGAGATTCATCCTGACGGGGAACGAATACGGCATACTTCCCACCATCCGTTCAAGGTGCATGATAATAAGATGCTCGGTTTCGGACAACGCCGAGATAGAGGCCTCCCTGCTTGAAAGGGGCGCCTCCCCCGATGAAGCGCGTTCCTGCACCGAGATGAGCGGCGGGGTGACCGCAAGGGCGTTAAGGCTCTATGAGGACGAAGGCTTCCGTGAGCTGAGATCGGGCGCAGTAGGCGCGTTCACAGCCGCCCTCTGCGCCGCGCCGGATTTCAAATGGACAAAGGTCAAGCGCGACAGGAACGATTGGCTCGAAGCCAACGAGATGCTCCTTCTCGCCTGCCACGATATGCTGAAGCTCAAGCTCGGACTCGGTCCCGAATACTTCCGCGATACTGCCGCGGAGCTGAAAAAAGTCTGTTCGCACTTTACAATCGGCGATATTAGTTGTATTATAGATAAGTTGACGGAAAATGCGCAAAGGCTTTCCACCAACGCGAGCGGCGGCGCGGCTTTCGACAGGTTGTTTGCCTGTCTTGCCATGATAGGACTTGCCGCAATAAAGAACAAAAACAATTGATCCAATCAGGAGAATCATATGAGCAAAGTTATAGGAGTCAGATTCAAGGAGGGCGGAAAGGTCTATTATTTCGATCCCCTCGAGCTTGACATAAAGCCCGGCGACGGCGTTATTGTCGACACCGCAAGGGGCATCGTATTCGGCGACGTAGCTGAACCCCCTCATTTCGTACCCGAGGAGCAGATCGTCGCTTCCCTCAAGCCCGTTATCCGTATCGCCACGCCCGAGGATCACGAGCAGAGGCGCATTTATAAAGAAAAGGAAAAGGAAGCTTACGCCATCTGTCAGAGCAAGATCGAGGAGCACGGCCTCGTAATGAAGCTCGTCGAGGTGGAATACGCCTTCAACGGCTCCAAGATCATGTTCTACTTCACCGCGGACGGCAGAGTGGATTTCAGAGAGCTCGTCAAGGATCTTGCAAGCATATTCAAAACGAGGATCGAGCTCAGGCAGATCGGCGTGCGCGACGAAGCGAAGATGCTTGGCGGCCTCGGCGTCTGCGGAAGGCCCATATGCTGTTCGTCCTTCCTCTCCGATTTCATACCCGTTTCCATAAAGATGGCGAAGGAACAGAACCTCTCCCTCAACCAGACGAAGATCTCCGGCATCTGCGGCAGGCTGATGTGCTGCCTCAAGTTCGAGCAGTCCGGTTACGAGAGCATGCATAAAATAATGCCGCGCGTCGGCAAGGAGGTCATCACTCCCGACGGCAACGGCATCGTTGCGGATAATAACGTTATTAGCGAGACGACCGTCGTCAAGGTCCAGCTCTCCGACGGCACGTTTGAGATGCGCACCTACCCCTTCCGCGAGCTCATGAACAAGAGCGGCAAGCCCTACGGCGAGGAGTGCGAGGGATGTGAAAACGGCTGCCCCGCGATGGCGGAAGAGCCGTTTGAGAATTCGGTACCAGTTGAGATCGAGCCCTCAGAGCCTTCCGACGCAGGCGACGGCCCTGACGGTGATACACTCTAAATTGCCCTCCGGGCCCGTGTGCTCCGGAGTGGTGGCCTTAACACTGACGTCTTCAATGCCGATGCGGGGAATCGCGTCGGCTATTCTTTTGCGCATTTCATCGATATAGGGAGCGAGCTTCGGCTCCTGCGCGGTGATTGTCGCGTCGATATTCGAGACCGCGAATCCGTTCTCCTCCAGCAGGTTCGCCGCCCGTTCAAGGAGTATCAGGCTTGAAATATCCTTATACTGCGGATCCCTGTCCGGGAAAAGCCTGCCGATATCGCCGAGAGCCGCCGCGCCCAGCATAGCGTCGATAATTGCATGGATGAGCGCGTCCGCGTCCGAATGCCCGAGAAGGCCGAGCCTGAACGGGACGTCGACACCGCCGAGGACGAGCCTTCGCCCTTCGACGAGCCTGTGCGTATCCTCGCCAATGCCGATCCTCATTTTGAGCTTCCCTCCCCCTATCATCCTATCGAAAAACGCAATATCATTTTGCTCCGTCAGCTTCTGGTTGACTATGCTTCCCTCGGTCAGTTCGACCTTGCCGTATGCCTTCTGCCAGACGGCAGCGTCGTCCGTAACGTCGCCGGGATCCATATCATAGGCTTCAAGTAGCATCTGCCGGTCAAAGCACTGGGGCGTCTGCATCATAACAAGGCCTTCCCGTTCGACGGTTTCGCCCGTGTCTGAACGCCTTAAAGTATCCCTAACCTTAACGGCTGCGACACCGCTTGAACGGGCTTTGGCGCGCTCTATGGCTCTTTCTATCACGTCGCCCGAAACGAGACACCTTGCGCAGTCATGTATGGCGACGATATCGCCCTCCGCCGCCGTGACGCCGTTGAGCACGGAGTCCTGACGGCGCTCGCCGCCTAAGACTATCTTGACGGGCACGGAAGAAACAAGAGAAGCTTCTGCCGCGGCGTCGCGTGTCTTATCGGAAACGACGATCACGATCTCATCCGCGAACGCGGAAAACGCCCGAACGCAGAGCGCTATCGGCGATTCGCCCCCGGGCTTTATGGTCATCTTGTTTATGCGCTCGCCGCTTTTGCCAAGCCCCATCCTCGTGGAGCCGCCGGCCGCAAGCAGTATCGCGGAGACCGTTTTTTCTTCCATAGTGTTGCTCCCAAAGCCGCGCCGGATAAATACGGCGCGGGAATCATTCGTTGGATATTACGCGGTACATTTCGTCGGCGGCTTCCTTGGCGGCGTACTCGCGGATCGACAGTATCTCCGCCGTAAACAGCTTTGCGCCGAGCCTGATCGTTATTATATCGCCCTCTTTGACTTCCGTGGAGGGCTTGGCCACCTTATCGTTTATCGATACCCTGCCGGCAGAGCAGGCCTCGTTGGCGACGGTGCGCCTTTTGATTATCCTCGATACCTTCAAATACTTGTCAAGTCTCATATCTTTTCCTTTACTTTTTAAGGGAGTCCTCTCCCACTTTTCTTATCGTTTCGATATCCACGGTCAGAGCCGCGTCCTTCTTCCATTCCTTCAGCAGCTCCTGCCACTGGGAATCCTGCACCTCGGCGAGGCAGACGGCCTTGATCTCTTCATAGATATCGTCCATATCGACAGCGCCGGGCTTTTCATCCCCCGCGTAAAATATGATGCGGAAGCAGTCTTCATCCATGAAAACGCGCGAGAACTCGCCCTTTTCGAGCTTCTTGAACTCCTCCTTGACTGTATCGGACCAGTCGTCAAGCCCGGAATAGGCAAGGCTTATGAGCTCTCCCTTAATGCGGAAGGCTTCGCAGCCTTCGCCGTCCGCGCCGCCCGTTACCCTCTCGTCCTCCGTGTAGCGCAGCATGACGTCGTTGAAAGGCTTGCCAAGCAGAAGCTCGGAATAGGCCTTTTCGATCTTTTCGCGCGCCTCAGAAACGTACAGCTCATATTCCTCGTCGGCAGCCTCCTTGAGGGCGCGGTATTCGTTAAGGATGGCTTCGATCTCACCGGAATGTTCGTCGGATCCGTTAAGCGCGTCCTCGAACGCAAGCTCGGAATACATGGCCTTTAGTTCATCCAGGCGGGCTGTCTTCGCCTTATACTCATCCGAAAGGCTCCCCGCGGGAGCAACGACTATCTGCATTATTCTGGAATAACCGGAGGGGACGTACGTCACGGGATACACGCCGTCCTTCTTTCCGAAATACAGCTCGTAATTCTCCTCGTCTGTCTTGTAGCTTTCGGGGGAATCCGTATAGATCGTCCTGTCGTTTTCAAGAGCGTTTTCATACCATTCAGCGGCGTCCTCCCTCGTGGGCTCGAACTCCCCGCAGACCTTCTGGCGGTAAGCCTGTACGATGTACGACTCCCTGTCTTTCGTTCTGAAATACTCCTGATAATCGGCCCAGCTCATAGCTACGCCGGTATAGTATTCGGACTCGCTGTTCACAAGGCCCTCGAAATACGTTTCGACCGAAACGGAGGGATCGTCCCCATGATCCTGCTCCGCGTATTTGGTGAGCTTATCGGAAATATCCTCAATATCCCTATTTATGATCGTCTCAAGCTCGCTCTCCTGCTCCTCCGTCAGAGTAAAGCCGGACTGCTTTGCCTGGTAGAGCGTCACAAGATCGTCCGTCAGAACGTCGACGAGCCAATCCTGGAAGCTGTCGAGCGAACTGCGGCTCTCAAGAGGATCGATCCCGTTATACTGCATATAGGGAAGATAGTTTTCAAAGAGCGCCTTGTATTCCGCAAGCGTCACGCTTTCTTCGCCGATCGATATAACGCTCGAGGCGGGATCCGAGCTTGCCTTGTTTTTGTTTTTATTCAGCGAGCACGAGGAAAAAGCGCAAGAGGCAATAAGAACAATGCACAGCGCATAGCATAAACGTTTTTTCAAATATGCTCATCTCCTTCCCGGCAACTGCTTTTTTACGCTCTTATTATATCATTTTGCGCTCCATATGCAATAGATTTTGGCCTTCGCAGGCGCTCCGTCTTCCGCAGAAGAGAAAAATATTTTATCAAAATCGAATATTATACTTGGCTTCCGCCCCATTATGGGGTATAATAAAAGATGCGTAAGTACGATTAAAAAGGAGAGTGTGCCTTGAATAGATCATTAAAAACAATTACGGCGGTGTTCGTGCTGGCAGCTTTTATATTCAGTCTGCTGCCCGCGGCTTCGTTCGCCTCGGGTTCGCAGTCGAACGTAACGATATCCGTCTCCCCCACCGAGCTTACTCAGGCGGGAAGCGTTACCGTGTCCATCACGATAAACAATACCAATTCCGCGACCGTCCGTCCCACGGATACTCCCGCGCCGACGACAGCTCCTCCCACGGATACCCCCGCCACGCCGACTCCCACCGCGGCGCCGACCCATACTCCGGCTCCCACGGCCACGCCCGAACCCACTCATACTCCCCCTCCCGCCGAAACCCGTCCCCCTCAAACCGAGGAGCCGACGCACGAGCCTTCCACACCCGAACCAAAGCCCACGGACGGAGAAATGTCCTCCGGCAACTACGGCGTATCCGTTTTCAGCGCGGCAAGGAGCTCCCGCTACGCTTCCGTTTCGGCCTCGACCTACTATAACGGCGAGTATTCCAACATCACCATATCGAATTCCTACGGCGTTGCGTTCCAGACCGCGGGCGTTATAATCCCCGCCGGGACGAGCAAGACGTTTACCGCAACCATGAACGTCACCGATCAGATGATAGGCGTCGATCTTCCGTTCACGGTCACCTGGTATGAAGGCGCTACCCCCGTCTCCCGTACCGTCACCTGCAAGATCTCCAGAAGGAGCGCTTCTCCTTACCTCTCAGTAACGCGCACAGCCACCCCGGTCAACGCGTCCGAGGGCACGGAGGTCACCATCAACTACACGTTCACCAATACCGGCGCCGTAACGCTCGTCAACATTTCCCTTGTTGACAGGAACGTTGCCGGAACGAACCGCGCGATATTCTCCATCGCCTCGCTTGAGCCCGGCGCTTCGAGGGAATTCGTCTATACGCTCACGATGGGGCAATCGACCATCGTTTCCTCGCCCATAGTTACGTTCCGCGCGCAGGGCGGCTCGACCGAGCTTGTGAATAAGGTCCCGACGCTCACCATCGGCCTCATTCAGTCCCAGCTTACAAAGGAGATCGTAAAGAGCGATCCCACTCCCGAAGGCGTCTCCTTCACCATCTATCTTACCAACAACGGCAACCAGAAGCTCAGCTCCCTCATGGTGACCGACGAGCTCGGCGCGCAGCTGACGAGCAAGCCCTTCTCTCTCGCCGTCGGCGAGACCAAGGTGATCGAGTACTTCGTCGATAATCCCACCGCCGTCCGTTACGTCGTGTTCAATATCGTCGGCGAGGATTACAACGGCACCGAGTTCAGGGACAACACCTCGAGCTACGTCGTCCGTCCCTATATCGATTTCTCCCTGTTGGGGCTCTCCTTCACCGCGGTGACGGCATCCTCCCTCAACCAGGACAATATGATAAAGATCGTTTTCAACGTTGAAAACACGGGCTCGCTCGAATTCTTCAACCTCATCGTCAAGGAGCAGTCCCTCGGCTATGAGCTTCACAAATGGCCCAATCTCCCCGTCGGCGCTTCCGACAAGGTCGAGGTTGAAGTCAACATAGGCGAGGTCAGGGATCTGGTATTCATACTCGAAGCGGAGGATTCCTCCGGCAACGTGCATCAGCACGAGGCTTACGTCAATGCCGAAAGCATAGACGTATCCGGTTTGGTCCCCACGCAGAATCCCGCGGACAGCGACGGCGAAATAGGCCTTGCGGAGGAGGATCCCGCCCTCGGAAAGAAGCTCGACGGCATCATCACCTCCACCGGTCAGAAGCTGATGCATTGGTTCCGCATACTCGGCATCATCGCGGCCTGCGCCGCTCTCGTAATGGTGATACTCGGCATCGTCGAGATAATCGTCCGCAGGAACAGGCGCAGCAGGCAGTCGTAAAGTCTGAGAATAAAAAAGTCAGGAGAAACGATCTCCTGACTTTTTCTTTTCCCGTATTATTCCTCGAGCGATCTTGCGTAACGGCCGAGGGTTATAAGATCGTTCTCCAGCACGGGCTTTAGCTCCCTGTTGTAGATCGACGCCGCGGGATGGTACAGCGGGAAAACCTTCCTTGCTTTGCCGCTGATGAAGAAAACCGTGGGCATACCGTGGAGCGTGCCGACGTTCTGATCCTCCGGGATCTGCCCCGCAAGCCGCATAACGGCTGTAAGCGGCACGTTTCCGAGCGTGGCGATTATCGTGGGATCGACGTAAACTATCTCTTCCCTGAGAAGATCGAGGCCGAACCTTATCTCCGCTGCGGATGGCGTGCGATTGCTCGTGCGGGGGCCGTCCTTCTTCATGGGGCGGTATTTGACCGTGTTGGTGACGAATACCTTCGAGCGGTCGATACCCGCCGTCTCGAGCATCTTATCGAGCTGCTTGCCCGCCTTGCCTACGAACGGCCTGCCGCAAGCGGCCTCCTCCCTGCCGGGAGCCTCGCCTATGAACATGATGAGCGGGCTTTCGGCAACGCCCTCTCCGAATACGGGATTCAAAAGATCCGCATCGCGGTCAAGCTCAAGCTCCCTGATCCTTGCGGCTTCAACAACGTACCTTTCCTCAAGCACGGTTTCGTTCTCCTTTTATTATTGTCTCAGTCAATTCTATACCAAAGCCGACGCCGTGTCAACGCCGCAGATATATTATGAGAATCCCCTCTTTTTCGAAATCTGACTGTTGACAAAGCGATACGGCATAAGTATAATAGATGAGTATTTTGGGTTTACGCTCAATGAAACGTTGTCCCACATAAGAGAGGGGGGAAATAGGTCAATGGAAATTCATGTTGGTGAAAATGAATCCCTGGAGAGCGCCCTCAAGCGTTGGAAGCGCAAGTGCGCACGCTCCGGCATCCTTGCCGATGCAAGGCGTCGCGAACATTATGAAAAGCCCAGCGTAAAGCGTAAAAAGAAGGCTGAGGCTGCAAGGAAGCGCAAGTATTGATTTTATTAAACAACAAAGCTCATCGAAAGATGAGCTTTTTGTTTTATAATTTGTTTACGCCGGGTTTTTCCGGCAGTTGTATTACCCGGGGCGGACTGTTCGCTTCGCTCACAAGGCCGCCCGTTCTCATCCTTCCCGGCCGTCCACCGGACGCTCGGTATCGCCTCCGGCGACCGGATGAGAACCCCAGCGAAAGCGTAAGAAGAAGGCTGATGGCAGCTCAGCATAAATGCTGTGGAAGCGCAAGTATTGATTTTATTAAACAACAAAGCTCATCGAAAGATGAGCTTTTTGTTTATCTATTTACTTTTGCCCGAAGAGCTCCTCCCTCGCCCTGTTCGTTGACTCGATCTTTTCGATATAGGTCGCGATATCCTTCGGGTTCGGGACGCGTTCAATGCGTCTGCCTCCGTCGATCACGCACTTGGTCATGGCGCCCGCGCCGTGGGCCATAATGCTGAGCGCGTCCTCCATCATGTCGATATTGTAGATGCAGATGGAATCCGGCTTGGAATAGCCGACGTTTTCGAGATTGCCCGCCATGTATTTCTGGCGGTACATATAGTAAGGCAGCATACCCATTTTCTCGGCCGTTTCCCTGCCCATTTCAACCATCGTCTCAACTGTCTCCACAGAGGGAAGAGCATACTCGTCCATGCGCTCGTGGAGCCTTGAGGCGCGTTTTATCGCAAGGGTATGCACGGTAAGGCAATCGGGCTCAAGCGCCTCTGCGGCTGCGAGAGAGGCCTTCATTTCGGTCTCAGTCTCCCCCGGGAGCCCGGCTATAAGATCCATGTTCACAGAGTCGAAACCGACGCTCCGAACTTCCCCGAAGCACCTTATGATATCGTCCGAAGTATGGTCTCGCCCGACGAGCCTCAGCGTATTGTCGCACATGGTCTGCGGGTTGACGGATACCCTCGTAACGCCGTGCGCTTTCATGACGTTGAGCTTTTCGAGCGTGATTGTATCGGGCCTTCCCGCTTCGACGGTGAACTCCTTTCCCGCCGTGTCGTAGCATGAACAGACCTTGTCGAGCAGGGCGTCAAGCTCCCCGGCGGTCAGTATTGTAGGAGTGCCGCCTCCCATATAGAACGATCTTGCAGCGAGCCCTTTATCCTTCGCCATTGCGGAGCCAAGCTCTATATCGCGGTGAAGGGCGGCGAGGTAAGCCGCCATATCCGTCTTTTTGGTGCGGAGCTGCGAAGCGAACGAGCAATAGAGACAGCGGGTGCGGCAGAACGGGATACCGACGTAAACTCCGAACTCGTTCGGCCCTGCGCTTTCCAGTATGGGGGCCTGCACCCTGCAGATCTTATCGGCCAGCGAAAGCTTGCTCTCCTCAACGTCGAACTCCTCGCGCATGAGGCGCATTGCCTCGGGATAGCCCTCTGTCTCGATCAGTTCGCGGAGCAGCCTCGTAGGGCGGATCCCCGTGAGCGAGCCCCAGGGTATGAGCTTATCCGGGAACGCCTTTCTCAGCGCGCGGAAGACAGCCGTCTTTATCGCGCGTTTGGCGTAGCGTTTTTCGACAATCTCCGAGCCGCCCCTGTATGGCGCTCTGTGCGTATGCGAAAAAACGGCTCCGCCGCAGACGTATTCGGCAAAGGCGGTAAACTCACCGTCCGCGGAGAGCATGGCCGTGATAACGGAATCGTCCCCTTCCGTTTCCGCGTCGAGCGCTATCTCGGCGCGCGGAAGGAAGAGGCGTATCTCCTCGCAGAGGTCGTTATAGAATTCGGGTCGGTTCGTGATAAGCTTCATTCGCAAACACCGCTTTGAACGCACATATTATGCTCGCGCTCGAAATCGAGCGTGGTCTCCCTGTCGTGCCCGGGAAGCACGCGATAGTCGCCCTTGAGCGTAAAGAGCCGATAGATTATGGAGTCGTAAAGAGCTGGCGCGTCCCCTCCGGGAAGATCCGTCCTTCCATAGCTCATAAAGAACAGGGTATCGCCCGAGAAAATGACCTTCTCGTTCTCGATAACGTAGCAGACGCCGCCCTTTGTGTGCCCGGGAGTGTGGATGACGTTGAACTCGATCCCGGCTTCCGTTATAACCATGTTGTCCTCAACGAATACGTCGACGGTCGTCGGGTCGACCTTCACGCCTATCATGGATGCAAGGCTTGCGCCATTGTCGCGCATGGAGGCAGCGTCAAGCCTGTTGACGTAGACCTTCGCGCCGGTCTGCTCACGGAGCCTTGCAACGCCCATTATGTGATCGAAATGGCCGTGGGTTATGAGAATGGCCGTCGGAACAAGATGAAGCTCGGAGAGCTTCCTAAGGACCTTCCCCGAGTTGGCGGGATCTATTACAACGCATTCGTGCGTATCCGTTTTCTCGTCGTCACGCCAGACTATGTAGGTGTTTACCGCAAGCGGGCCCGTGGGTATCGAAACTATCCTCAGCATCTTTTCGTCCCCTTAAAAAGTTTTCTCGCTGTCAAGCAGTATTGTGACGGGGCCGTCGTTCACGAGCTCGACCTGCATATCCGCTCCGAACTCCCCCGTCTCTACGGTAAAGCTCCCGCGGAGCTTCTCCACCGTGTACTGATAGAGAGGTATCGCCTTTTCTGGAAGCGCGGCCTCAATGAAGGAAGGCCTGTTGCCGTGCCTCGCGTCGCCGAAGAGGGTGAACTGCGAGACCACCAAAAGACTCCCGCCCACTTCCGAAAGAGGAAGGTTCAACTTGCCGTTCGCGTCCTCGAATACGCGAAGGCCCGATATCTTCTTGATAATGTAATCGGCGTCCGCTTTCTCGTCCGTGACCTTGACGCCCAGCAGCACGAGGAATCCCTTCCCTATGCTCCCGAGGAGCCTGCCCTCCGAGGAAACGCTCGCCGACGTTACTCTCTGTATCACAGCGCGCATGGTGTATTTCCCTTATGTTTGATTTGCCCTGTCGACCTTTATTACGGAATCGAGCTTCATGATGCTCCTTATAATGTTCTGGAGCTGCTCGGCGTTCTGTATGTCGAAGGTTATTGTTATATCGACGGTATTCCCGCCGGATTTCGCGTTGAGGTACTTGGTGTTGACGCGCATGCTGAGGAGGAGCTGAGTGATCTCCATCATTATGCCCGCGCGTTCGTTTGCGATCACGTGGATCGTGACGGGGAAAGTCTGCGACATTCCGGACACCCATTCGACGGGGATTATCCTCTCCACGTCAAGCAGCAGCTGCTCCGCGTTGGGGCAGTCCTTCCTGTGGATGGAAACGCCGCGGCCGCGCGTTATGTATCCGAATATCTCGTCGCCCGGAACGGGGGTGCAGCACTTGGCGAAATGGACGACCATATCGTGCTCGCCCTTGACGACGACTCCCCTGCCCTGCTCGTCATAGCTTTCGCGGAGCTCCTCCTTGTGCAGGAGCTTTTCCTCCAGCTCGGCCTGCTTTTCGGCCTTGCGGTACTCCTCCATAAGCCTATGGAGGGCCTGGCCCGTCGTCATGCCGCCGTAGCCTATGGCGGCGTAGACGTCGTCCATATCGTTAAGGGTGAACCTCTTCAGAAGCGGAGCGCAAAATTCGGGCTTTACGAGATCTGCAAGCTTCTTGCCCTGACGCTTCGCCGCCTCGGTGAGCATTTCACGGCCCCTGACGATATTCTCCTCACGGTTGGCCTTCTTGAACCACTGACGGATCTTGGACTTGGCCTGCGAGGTCTTGGCGTAATTAAGCCAGTCGCGCCCGGGTGAAGCCTGCTGGGAGGTGATTATCTCAACGACGTCGTGCGTCTTAAGCTTATGATCGAGCTTTACGAGCGCGCCGTTGACCTTGACGTGCTGGATATGGTTGCCGACGTTGGTATGGATACGGTACGCGAAGTCTATGGGCGTGGAACCCGCGGGTAGGTCGATTATCTCTCCGTTCGGGGTAAGAACGTAGACGTAATCGGAGAAGAAATCCTTCTGGATGTTATCGATGAATTCCCTCGTGGAATCCGCGTCGGTATCGTAATTGACAAGGTCCCTGACCCATGCGAGCTTGCTGTCGAGCTCGTCCGGCCTCGCCCTGCCCTCCTTATAGAGCCAATGCGCCGCGACGCCGTATTCGGCCGTTCTGTGCATCTCCTGCGTCCTGATCTGCACCTCGAAGGGCATGCCCAGATCGCTGAACAGCGTCGTATGCAGAGACCTGTACATATTGGTCTTCGGCATGGAGATATAGTCCTTGAAGCGGCCGGGCATGGGCTTCCAGAGCGAGTGGATGACGCCGAGTGCGGCGTAGCAGTCGTTTACCGTGCTGACGATCACCCTTATCGCAACGAGGTCGTAGATCTCGTTCAAGCTCTTGTTGTTCTTCTTGAGCTTGCGGAAGATGGAATACATGTGCTTCCTTCTGCCGCTTATCTCGCACTTGATGCCCGCCTTATCGAGCGATTCGACGATGGTCTTAATCGCGCTGTTGAGGAGCCTCATGCGCTCCTCCTGCTGAGGCTCTATGAGCGAGCAGAGATGGCGCCATTCCTCGGGATACAGGTATTCGAAGGAGAGATCCTCAAGCTCCGCTTTGATCGCGCCCATACCGAACCTATCCGCCAAGGGGGCGTAAACGTTAAGGGTCTCCCTTGCTATCCTTTGCCGCTTCTCAACGCTGCAGTTGCCGAGCGTCCGCATATTGTGGAGGCGGTCGGCAAGCTTGATTATGACGACGCGCACGTCGTTCGCCATCGCAAGATACATCTTGCGGAGGTTCTCGGCCTGCCTGTCCTCACGGGTCTGCATATCGCTTGAATGGCCCGTCTTGGTGAGCTTGGTAACTCCGTCGACCATTCGGGCGATATCCTCGCCGAAAAGCTCGTTTATCTTTTCAACGGTAATGCCGTCGCCGTCTTCTACAACGTCGTGAAGAAGGCCCGCCGCAACGGTGGCGGCGTCCATATCCATCTTCGCGAGCGAGGTTGCCACGGCCTCGGGGTGAGTATAATAGGGCTCGCCCGACTCGCGCTTCTGCCCCTCGTGGGCGGCTCTTGCGAATTCGGCGGCTTTCTTTATAAGCTCCACCTTTTCAGGCGTGTATTTCTTTTCGCATACCGCGAGCAAACGATCCATTATCTCACCTCCCCCTGTTTATGATAGACAGATCAATACTTAATAACGGTCTTGACGTCGTAACCCCTGAGCAGCTCGCGGCCGTTAAGATCGCAAAGCTCTATGGCGAACCTCGCGCCGACGACCTCCGCGCCCATCTGCTCGGCAAGCTTGATAGTTGCAAGCGCGGTGCCGCCCGTTGCAAGAAGGTCGTCCACTATGGCGACTCTCTGGCCGGGCTTTATGGCGTCGCGGTGGATCTCAAGACAGTCGCTGCCGTACTCGAGGCCGTAGGAGAAATCGAACACCTCCGCAGGGAGCTTGCCGGGCTTTCTTGCGAGTATAAAGCCCGCGCCTATCGCGTAAGCTACGGCGGAGCCTATAACGAAGCCCCTGGCCTCCGGGCCGATAACGAGATCGACCTTCTGCGAGCGGAGGGATTCGGCAAGCTGGCTTATGAGCTCCTGATACGCCTCCGGGTTTTTGAGCAGGGTCGTGATGTCGTAAAAGAGTATGCCCTCCTTGGGAAAATCGGGGATCTCTCTGATAGTGTTCTTGAAATCCTTCTCGGTAAACATAAGCTTGTACCTTGCCTTTCTTCGTTATTGGCTTACGGTCTTTTATAAGTCGGTCATTTTTGACCGTTGCTTTCTTTTTCAGCGCTGCGACCCGGCTACGAGGCTGTAGATCGCGCTTTCGGCGAGCTTCCTCGGCGCGCTCTTGAGCATCCTAACCGCCTTGCCGCCGTCGTCCGTTATGAACTCAAGCTCGACGAAGGTCTTCAGCACGAATATCGTCTGATGAACGGGTCGGTTCAGCGCGTCGCAGAGCTTTGCGACGAGCTCCGTCATGGACAGAGTTGAGGAGGCGAGCAGGTTCGCCGTGGTCTTGTAATAGAGGCTCATCTCGTCGCGGCTGATGGAGAAGCCGCTGCAAATATCGGAGAAATCGTTCTCCCTCCCGAGCCTCGTTATATTCGCATTCGGGCAGACTTCGCGAAGCCTGTCGTAAACGCCGGTGCTGTACGGTTCGTCCGCGAAAAGGAATCTGTTGTAGCCCGTCTTGGGGAGCTTGTCTGCGTTGGGAGCGATCAGGAGCATGTTGCCTGAGAACACTCCGTCGGGAACGGTGCCGAAGCAGACCTCGAAGTTTTCGACGTTATCGGCGGCGAGCTCGCGAAGCGTGGTCTCCGCGCCGTCAGTCGAGAATACGAGCACCGCAAGCCCCGCGAACGAGGTGCGGATGGCTTCGGAGACCGAGGTCGCCGTTACATCGGGCAGGGGCTTATCGCTCTTTTCAAGACACGCGCCCGAAAGATATGCCATATAGAAATTGGAGATATTGCTCTTAATGTATCTGGAGGCGCAGCGCGGCAGATCGGGCCTTACGGAAAGCACGCGCATCTGCAGGTTCTCGCTGCCGTTCCAATTGTTTATGAACGGAGAATACAGGAGCGAAATGCTGTCGGCCCGCATTATGTTCTCAAAGCATCTTCCGCCGCAGAAATACACGCTTTCAAAGCAGAATCTGTTCTGGCGAAGATCCATGCGAAGATGCTGACCGTCGCAGCCGAAGCGCCTGATATGATAGGGGCTGACGTTCGAAATGTGGAACACGGGACAGGGGTTCCCCTCCCCGAAGGGGGCGAGCATCTCAAGCTCCTTGGTGAGCTCCATCGTGATATTGCCGAGATCCTCGTCGAATTCGTAGCAGCGGCGCGGGACGAAAAGATCGGGAGCGCAGGTTTCGGCGAAGTACTTTTCCATTCTTTCGACGAACTGCGGGAACATCTCCTTTTCCATGGTGACGCCCGCGGCCTTTGCGTGCCCGCCGAACCTTATGAACATATCGCTGTTGGCCTTCAGCGCGTCGTGGATGTTGATGCCCTCAACCGATCGTGCTGATCCCTTCAGCGCGCCGTCATGCTCGGAGAAGAGTATTGTCGGCCTGTGATACATCTCTGTCAGCCTCGACGCGGCGATGCCTATAACGCCGGAATTCCATTTGTCGGAAGCGAGCAGTATCGCGTGCTTATCGGAGATATCGAGCTTCTCGACCATCTCAACGGCCTCGTCCAGTATGCCCTGCTCCTCAGCCTGGCGCTGTTCGTTAAGCCGGTTCAGCTCGGCGATTATGCGGGCGGCCTCGTCCTCGTCCTCGGTCATAAACAGCTCTACGCCGAGCGAAGCGTCGCCCATGCGGCCGGAGGCGTTGAGCCTCGGCGCTATGCCGAAGCCTATGTTGAATACGGAATAGGGCTTCCTCGCGGAGGGCAGGCTGTCGAGCAGCATGCGCATGCCGAGGCAGCATTCGCCCTTGTTCAGCGAATCGAGCGCGTATTTGACGAGCAGGCGGTTCTCATCCAAAAGGGGCACGACGTCCGCAACGGTGGCGACGCCCGCAAGGAATATGTAATCCTTGGCGGCCTCCACCCCGCCCATAGCCTGTATGAGCTTCAGCGCGGTCCCCGCTCCGCAGAGATAACCCGGGTATTCGCATCCGGGGACGGAGTGGCAGATGACCGCCGTGCATTCTGGAAGCTCCTCGGGCGGGATATGATGGTCCGTCACTATGACGTCGATGCCGAGCTCCCCCGCGTAGGCGATCTCGTTATGAGCCGAAATGCCGTTATCGACGGTGATTATCAGCGAGACGCCGGACTCCTTCATTGCGTCGATGGCCCTGCGGCTGATGCCGTATCCCTCGTCATGCCTGGAGGGGATGCGGTAGGAAGCCTCTGCGCCGATGCTCAGGAGATAGTGCAGAAGTATCGTGGTGGCGCAGATGCCGTCCACGTCGTAATCGCCGTAAACGCAGATATTCTCGCCGTTCATAACGGCTTCCTCTATCCTGTCGACGGCCTTTTGCATATCGGGAAGGCCGAACGGATCGCGAAGCATGGAAAGATCGGGGAACATGAACCTTTTGCGTTCCTCGTCCGTCAGGATCCCCCTCGCCCGAAGCGCGCGCATGACGATCGGGTGGAACGCAGCGCTGCGGTCCGCCTCGATCTCAGGCGTATAGTACTTCGAAGGCGAGTAGATAATCATGCCTCAGTCCTCTTTTTCTTCCTGTTCCCTTTTATCTATCGTCGCCATGCCGATGGCGATCTCGGTGCGTTTCTTCAAAAGCCTGCAGCTGACCTCGCAGGGCTCGGTTATGGAGCCGTTAAGTTTGTATGCGTTGGCCGCGCATCCGCCGGAGCAGTAATACTTGGCCCAGCAATGACTGCACTTTTCCTTAGTGAAGATATTGCAGGAGGCGAAGCTCTGCCTTATATCGTCCCTCAGGGGAACGTTCCCTTCTTCATCCCTGTCGAGCACGTTGCCGAGCAGGAATCTGCTGTCGCCCACGAACTGATGGCAGGGATAGATATCCCCGTTGGGAGCGACGGCAACGTATTCGACGCCCGCGCCGCAGCCGAGAGCGCGCTTTGCGAGGCAGGGCGAATCGTTAAGATCCACGTGGAAGTGGAAGAAGTTGAAGGGATGCCCCTCGGCCCTGCATTCGCGAACGTAATCGGCGAGCCTGTCGTATTCATCGACGGCTCTTTCGACGTTCCCGTCGTTGATGGCGTGGGGCTCTTCGGGCTTCAATACGACGGGCTCTATCGAGATCTGCTCGAAGCCGAGCTCGTGAAGCGCCTTAACGTCCTCCGTGAAATCAAGGTTGTCGGCGGTATAGGTTCCCCTTATGTAATGCTCCCCGTCGCCGCGCTCACGGACGAGCTTCTGCGCCTTGGGAACGATAAGATCGTACGAGCCCTTCTTGTTCGGGGTGACGCGGAGAGCGTCGTGTACCTCGCGTCTGCCGTCGATGCTGATGACGACGTTGAACATCTCCCTGTTGATGTAGTCGATCTTCTCATCGTCAAGGGCGACGCCGTTGGTCGTTATGGTGAAATTGATATGCTTGTTATGCTCCTTCTCGAGCTCGCGGCCGTAGGCAACGATCTGTTTGACAACCTCCCAGTTCATGAGGGGTTCGCCGCCGAAAAGATCCACCTCGAGGTGATAGCGGGAGCCCGATCTCTTTATGAGCATATCGAGCGCGGCCTTCGCCGTCTCGAAGGGCATGAGCATCCTGCCTCCGTGGAACTCGCCGGTCTCGGCGAAGCAGTAAGCGCAGCGAAGGTTGCAGTCATGCGCCACGTTAAGGCACATTGATTTTATGGGAGAGTACGAAGCGTCGGCAGAGGGAGCTTTGGGCGCGGGCGTGTCGATCAGGCCGTCCTCGCGCAGCTCCTCGATCTCGTTCATTATCTCTTCGATCAATGAATGAGAATAGGGCAATGCGTCTACGGCATTGCCCTGCTCTAATGCGCTTATCACATCATATGAGGGTTTGTCCACCTCATGTACGGCTCCGCTCTCAACATCCAGCACAAGGTATGTGCCGCGATATTCAAATGCGTGGATCATTATTATTTAGCCGTCTTTACGCACTTCTGATTCGCAACGGTGCAGGAGGTTTTGCAGGCGGACTGACAGGAGGCCTGGCACTCGCCGCAGGCGGTGTTCTCACCCTTCCTGATGCAGGGCTTCTGGATGTTCTTGATGTGCTTCATTTGATTGATCCTCCATAGTGACAGAGTTTTGATCCTTCTTCGGGATCTTATACCGATTATACACCGAATAAGCCTTTAATTCAACCCTTTTTTTATATATATGCCAAACAACCGGTAATTTTTCGCAAGCGGTATTTACCTCCTGAGATTTCGGATCACGCCGATCACTGCGCCGCCGAGGACGCACATCAAAAGGTCGGTGAGAGTTCCCGTCCCCATCCTGAATTCCCCCGAAAGGAGCGAGAAAACGAGGAACGTTATTATCATGTAAGCGCCGCCCGCCAAAGCCCCGCGAAGCAGCGTTCCTTTGGAAGCGCCTCTCGTTGCGATGAGTGCGGCGGCCGCGGCAGATATCACCTTTACGCCCGTATTGATGTAGCCTACGCTGCCTATGCCGAGCCATTGTTTTTGCAGAACGAACGCGAATGCGACAACCAGCGCGACGCTCAATGCGCACGCGATCAGCGAGGCTTTTATAACGCGCAGCCAGCCCTTTTCATTCCCCTTGTTTTTCTTGTCAGAGCCCATGGAAAGCCTCCCTTTGTTTTTACTAATGGTTATTCGGGAGGTCCCCGGATAATTCTTTATTGAGCGAAGCAAAAAGAAAAAGCAGCCCGAAGGCTGCTTTTATTGATTCGGAAATTACTTGACGTCCCTCACGTCGCCGTCGATGGTGGCTTCAACGGGAGCGTCCTCGATGGTGGCGATGGCGCCCCTTGCGAAAACGAGGCGGGCCTTGTCGGGGCCGACGCTGATGGTGACGACGTCGTCCTTGACGTTGGTGACGGTGCCGTAGATGCCGCCGATGGTGCGTACGCGGTCGCCGGGCTTGATGGAAGCGAGCATCTCCTTGACCTTTTTCTCACGCTTGCGCTGAGGAATGGACATGAGCAGGAACATGCCGATCATGAGCGCGAGCATAATGATTATGGGGAGCATGCCGGTGAGACCGGAGGTAGCGCCCGAATCGGAAGCGGAAGAACCGGAGTTTTCGCCGCCGCAGGAGAGCAGACCGACAAGAAGTACGGGGTTAAAGAGTGAGAACATATCTGAACACCTTTCGTATTTCGGCTTTGCCGTGATTTCAATTGATGATTTTATACCAAATGCAAATGAATGTCAAGAAAAAGATGGAGAGCGACCGGGATACGGGGGTGGCTTTCAGTATCGGTCGAATCCGTAGAACGGCCCGTCTCCCATAACGAAATCAGCGGCTAATGGCATTATCATGCTGAATCCTTCGATGACAGTAAAGCTCCCTTCGGGGGCTTTTGCGCCTATCGGAAGCGGGAAAACGTACTTGCAGAACCCCGGCGGCAGCAGCTTGACGGGATCTGCTCCATCGCGGAAGAACAGTTCGTAAGCGACGAACTCCCCCTCACCCTCTTCATAGCCTGCGCAGCAGCCGTTCTCGGTACAGACGAGCCTTGCGCCGTCTGCTGAGAACTCTTCGATGAAGCCCTTGAAATATTCTTCGTCCCTTATAGTGCAGCCGGAAAAGCCGCGGGTGAATCCCCGATACAGAGAAAGCAGTTTTTCGGAATCGGGCGCGATAGCCGGTTCCTCGTCCGATTGGCCGAGGCTTCTCGGCTCTTCGTACGAGATAGCGGCATTTTGCCTCGTTATAAAGGTTTTATAGCCGAACCGTTCGTAAAAACGCGGATCGAAGGGCTGCAGCACAGTCGCGTCGAAGCCCCTATCGCGCATGATTTCGAAAGCCTTTTGAAACAGCTTCCCGCATATCCCCCGCCTTCGATACCGAACGGCGGTGCATACGCCGGCGACGAAACAGATATCCTTGGCCTTGCCTCCGAAGCTCATCTTTACGGGGATCATATGCAGCATTGCGGCGGGTCTGCGGCTTCCGCGCGGGAAAGCTCCCAGAGCGTATTCGGGCTTGCTCCTTTCCCTGTAATAGCGCTCGATAAAGTCGCTTCCGTCCTCCGGGAAGCACTCATGCCAAAGCTCCTTGGAAAGCTCGTATTCGGTTTCGTTCATCAGTCTTATATCCACGAATAACAGATCCCCGTTTTCGGAAATACTTAAAGTATGAAAAAGGCTCTCAAAATATCGTTTGCAATACTTTCCGCCGTCATTCTTTCCTTGGTTTTACTGACAAATATCGGGAATGACGGCGCCGTAGGCGCGAACCGTGATCTTGTGACGGAGATATCCCCCGGGGCGAAAGTCGAATGGCGCACTCTCTGCTTGAGGTGCGGGCATTATTACGTTTACTGCGGCGCGGAGAAGGTAATAGGCTTCACGCTGAACGAGCTTGAAAGGCGGTACCGCGGATGGAAGGTCGAAGCCTTCTCGCGCGAATTCGTTCAGCTTTCCCGCGAGCTCGACTGCTTCTGCCCGGAGCATTTCATACTGCGGCTGAAAAGGGATAAGCTGCAGATACTCACAGTATCGGAGCCCGAGCTCGACGAGGTCGCTCTGTTTGAAGAAAGCGCGCTCCTCTACCGTTTCGATGACGATGAAAAGGACCTGCTTAAAGATGGCGTCGGCTTTGATTCCCTGAAAGAGCTCGACGGCTTTCTCGAAGCAAGGCTTAAAGCCTCAAACGAATAAACCGCAAATCAAAACCGCGGCGCCTTCCCGATGGAGGGCGCCGCGATCCTTATCAATTACATGGAGGTGGAAACCTTTACGAGCCTCGAACGGTGATTCTCCTTGACGTAGCCGTATTCGTAGGCCTGGACGAGCATCTCGAGATTGTGGATCTCATCCTGTATCTCGGCGCCCTTATCGGTATCCTTAATGGTCATCTGGCCCTTTGTGGCGAGGATATCCTGAACTTCGATGGTGGCCCTGATGTCGGCGTTGTCCTCTATCGCCTTCTGGAGGCTGACGAAGGGCTCGTGCGCGACTATGTAGAGCCCGCGGGAGTCGTAAGTCAGCGTGTAGCCCGCAATGCCAGTCGTCTTCTGATAGTACTTGGAGAAGCCGCCGTCGATTACTATCAGCTTGCCGTTTGCCTTGATCGGATTCTCGCCGTTGATCTTTTCAACGGGGATATGGCCGTTGACTATGACGGAGTTCTCCGTGTTCTCGATGCCGAATTCATGCATGATGTTGATCGCCATGTCCTCGGTATCCTGATAGCTGTAATAGGCGTTGCGCTTTTCCTTATGCGTCTTGGTATCGTCTATCTCTACGCGCTCGAACGTGGTCATCTTGTTCTTGCCGAAGAAGGGAGAATCGGGACCGCACCAGAGATACCACATGAGGTCGAGCTCGCTCTCCGTCCTGTCTTCGGGGGCGGTGTGATAGATGCGCTTGACCTCGGAATCGAGGTAATCGAAGAGCTCCTTGCCGTGGCGCTTTACGCCGCCGAGCTCTACGTCCTTGAACGTGCCGTCCTCGTTCATGGGAACGAGCGCGTGATATAGCAGGTTGTTGTTGACGATGAGGTACATGCTGCCTCGCTCGATGAAGAAGCGCATATGGCGCTGGAGTCTCGGGCTCTTGAGGAAGGACTGCTGGAGCTCGTCAATTATCGTCTGCTCCTCCTCGGTGAGCTTGTAGGGATCCTTGGGATCGATCGTCGGGAAATCGGCGTCCTTGATGGGATGCGATACGCCCTCTATCGTTATGGTGGAATGCTCCTTATTGATGCCCTCGAGCAGGAGCCTGTGATCGAGATGGAAATTGGGGTTCCTCATGATCATCTGGCCCTCGAGCTTATGCATTATGACGAATATCGCCTTATGGAGCTTCGCCCTTATGTTGATCTCGGGATTGTCGTAATAGGCGTCGACCGAGGTCTTCCTCGGGCGGAATACGAGCGCGGATTTATAGGTCTCTTGAGCGAACATCAGAAGATGCCTCAGGTTGATGCCGTATACGTCCTCGATGAGCTCGAGGTTGCCGTGGCGGAAGCTGTTGGTGAGCACGCCGGAAATGCAGGTCTTGTCGCCCATGGCGGCGCCCATCCACAGGATATCGTGGTTGCCCCATTGGATATCGACGGAGGGATGATCGAGAAGCAGATCGAGTATGCGGTGAGGCTCCGGTCCGCGGTCGTAGATATCGCCGACAATGTGCATCCTCTCGACGGCGAGACGCTTGATCGTCTCCGTCAGGGCGACTATCACGTTCTCCGCGTAGTCGTAGCGGATTATGGAATCGAATATCTCGTCATAATAAGCGTCGAGATCGTGGAAGTTTATCCTTGCGGTGAGGAGCTCTTCGATGATGTACGCATACTTGGGATCTATGTTCTTCCTCACGCGGGATCTCGTGTACTTGCTGGAGACCTTGCGCCCGAGGTGGATGAGCAGGCGAAGCGTGCGCTTGAACCAGGCGTCCTTGTCCTCCACGTTCTTCAGCTCAAGGGCTATCTTCTGCCTGGGATAGTAGACGATGGTCGCCAGCGTCTCCATCTCGTCGAACGAGAGCTCGTCCTTGAAGAGCCTGGATATCTCGTTCCTGATAACGCCAGAGCAGTTATTGAGGATATGCTCGAAAGCGTCTCCCTGACCGTGCAGGTCGCTCATGAAATGCTCTGTCGATTTGGGCAGAGCAAGTATGGAGCTCAGGTTGACGATCTCGGTCATCGCGTCCTCCTGAGTGGGGAAAGATTTCGCAAGCTGAGTAATAAAACGGAGATTGTCCTTAATCTCCTGCTCGTTTACGAGTTGCTTCATGATGCAAGTATTCCTCCCTGTTCAGTTATTCGTTTATTCATTATATCACGAACTCCGCCGTTTTGGAACAGCGGAGAATGTATAATTACAAATTATTAGAGTCACTCGTCGTAAAGCTTCGCGGCTTCAGTAAGGCGCTGCTTCACGGACTCGCGAAGATCGGCGGGTTCCAATACCTCTGCCTTGCTTCCGTACTGGCAGACCCAGTTGACGAAGCCCTCGCTCTTCGCCGCCTCGACAAGAGCTATGAAATGCTCCTCCCCATCCTTCTTGACGGGGATATCCTCGCCGAAGCGATCGAAAAGCTCGTTCAGAAGATCCATGTGGCAGCGGAGCCTTATGCGGCTTATCTCGCCGCCGAACATATTGAGGCACTTCGATGCGTAATCCACGGCGTCGAAGGTCTTTTCATACTCGCTCACCTCGTTGACGGGGCGTATGGGCGCATCCTCTATCCTGACGTCGCGTATGCGGTCGAGCCTGAAATGGGTGAGTCCCTCTTTCCCCTTCATGTTGGAGATGAGATAATACCTGTCCTGCACCCAAACCATGGCGTAAGGGCTCACGACGTAACGCTTGCCGCGCCTCTGCACGACGTCTCGGCGCATGATGCTCCGCTTGTAATAGAGGAACGAGATCGTCTTTCTGGAGGCGATACCGTAATTGATCATTTCGATCGTGCGGTAGACCTCCTCGTTGCCGAACTTGACGCCGCCGATATTCGAAGCGTTCTTTATGCCCTCGCGCTGATAGACGCTGAGGAAGCCCAGGAGCTTCGTCATGAGCGAATCGGTCTTGCTTTCGGTGACGAACGGAGCCGCCTGCACCGCTGAAATCAGGAGCATTATCTCGGCGAGGCTGAATTTGCGGTTCCTGAGATAAAAGCCCTTCGAGGTCGTCACAACGTCGAATCCATAGGAAGCGAGCGCCTCAACGTCCCTGTAAACGGAGCGGCGGTCGGTCGTGTAGCCGCGCTTAAACAGCTCCGTCAGCAGGGACTGGCTGTTCATGATGTGTTCTTCATCGGTAAGCTCGTGCAGGATATCGAGGAGCACGAGCATTCTTTCCTTCATCATTCGCTGAAGACCCTCCTGCCCCAGGCATAGTGCGAATGGCACCAGTTGTTGTAATTGCTGATGATTATCATGCCGTTGGAGCTGGAGGCGTGAATGTACTTGCCGTTGCCAAGGAAAACTCCGACGTGGCTGATGTAGTTATGCGCGTCGTTATAGAAGAATATCAGATCGCCCCTTTGCAGGTCGTCCTCGCTGACGATCTTGGTCCATCCGTTATAGACGGAGTATCCGGCAGCGGAAAGCCTGCCGATATTGATGCCCATCTGCCTCAGGCAGTAATAGACGAGACCGGAGCAATCGAACGTGTCGGGACCCGTGCCGCCGAGAACGTAGGGCTTGCCGAGCTGCGCCATCAGCACCGCTATAAAGCCTTCGACGCCGGTGGTCGGGACTTCGGTGGGCGCTGGGGTATCGGTCGGCTTGTTGGGATCGCCGGGATCGGTCGTGGGAGTCGCCGTGGGCGCAGGCGTGGGCGTGGCCGTGGGCTTAGGGGTTGGCGTCGCGGTGGGCTTAGGCGTCGGCGTGGGCGTGGCCGTGGGCTTAGGCGTCGGCGTGGGCGTAGCCGTGGGAACCGGAGTGGGCTTCGGAGTGGGAGTGGGCGTTGCCGTGGGCTTAGGCGTCGGCGTCGGCGTGGCCGTAGGAACGGGAGTGGGTTTCGGCGTCGCCGTGGGCTTAGGCGTCGGCTTGGGCGTTGCCGTGGGCTTAGGCGTCGGCGTAGGCGTTGCCGTGGGCACGGGCGTGGGCTTAGGCGTTGCCGTGGGCTTGGGCGTCCTCGTGGGTTTCGGCGTGGGCGTTGCCGTCGGCGCGCCGGAAGGCACGGGCGTGGGCGTAGCCGTGGGCTTGGGCGTCCTCGTGGGCTTGGGCGTAGGCGTGGGCGTAGCCGTTGGAACCGGCGTGGGCTTCGGCGTTGCCGTGGGCTTCGGCGTAGGAGTGGGAGTAGCAGTCGGTCTGGGCGTGGGAGTTGGCGTTGCCGTAGGCACGGGAGTGGGCCGCGGGGTAGCCGTGGGCGTTGCCGTGGGCGGCGGCACCGGAGTGGGTGAAGCCGTGGGAACGACTGTGGGCTCCGGCGTATCGGTCGGAACGGGAGTTTCAGTCGGGATCGGGGTCTCGGTGGGAGCTTCCGTGATCTCGGGCGTTTCCGTTACGTAAGGCTCAGGCGTGACGTCGATGGGATCGGTCGGGAAGATGTCGATCTCGCTCGGCCTGCCCTCGGAATCGAGCGCCGCCGGAGAGAACAGCAGTTCACGGGTGAAAAAGTCTGCCTTGCCGTCGGTCTCGAGGCTGTTGATCTGCTGGAATTCCTCAAGCGCCCTCTCTGTCGCAACGCCGAAATAGCCGTTCTGCTTATCATCGTAATAGCCGAGCTCATTCAGCCTTTCCTGCAGAGTGGAGACATCCTCGCCTACGTTGCCGTATTCAAGCACGTATTCCTTGGCTACGGGCGAAAAGAGGAGCTCGAGCAGATCCTCGTCCGCTTCGCCGGTCTGCGACATGTAATGGGTGCGCTGAAAGAGCTTCACGGCGTTGGCTACGGACTGATTATAGACGTTGCAGGGCTCGTCCGAAGCCATGTAGAAGAGCGCCATGAGGCGTGTCTGGATGTTGATAACTTCATTGTCGACGTCGCCGACGCGGAAGACCTTGCCGCTGAAATCGGGCTCATCCTCCGTCGGGACGGGTATTCCTTCCGTATGGGAAGGAGCCGCCGTTTCAACAGCCGCATGCTGATCTTCTGGGCTTGTCCTTTCCTTGTTATTCAATATGGGCAGCGCGATCAGCGCGACGGCCAATGCTGCGCAGATGGTTATTATAGGAACTCTCAGCCAGCGAAGCACCGCTTTTGCCGAGCCTGTATTTCGTGACATAGCGCGATTCCTTTCCTAAGCTTCGGGGAACAATATCTCCCCAATTATCGACATTATAGCACGTTTGATCACGAAATGCATCAAAAAAACCTTTAAAATTGTGAATTAATTGTGAATTTTCGATCAACAAAGTACAAAAAAGGCGACCGAAGCCGCCGCCAAAGACCTATTTTTTCTAATCATTTATTATAAAAATACATGTTCTGTCACCGAATAACGAGAGAATCGAATGAAGCAATCCGCCCGTTTTTCCGCCGGAAAGGTCGTAGACCGTCAGCAATTCGGGTCTCAGGCCCATCAGCATCGGCAGCACTAAACCCGTTTTCGAGGAAGTGCTTTCCACCCTTACGCTTTCGCCGTCGGAGAGGACGCAGCTGTCGTCTCCGTAGAGTATCAGCCTAACCGTGCTTTCGTTTTCCGGCAGAGGGCAGTCCTCGTCCAGTATCCTCAAAAGCTCTTTCGCTTCCGATTCTGCGGCGTATTCCTCCCCCGCCCTGTCGACCGCCGCCGCCCAGCTTTCCATAACGAGAGGCAGCCTGAATCGCAAAAAGCCCTCGGCAACGTACAGATCGTTCTCGGCTAAATAGCTTTCAGTCTCGCGGCAGGCATACGGCGATAGATCCTTTTCTCCTGCAAGCATGAGCGCGCGACCGTACACATCGGGATCCTTCCTTATCTCAAAGGGCAGAAGCTCCATGAGCCTTGCAGTTTCAAAAGGCATAAGCGCATCCGCCGTCGCGCGGGAAACCGCCTCGGAAAGCACGCGCAGACGGTCTTCTTCCTTTTTCACAAAAACGTTTCTGCCATCCGTTATATGCTCTATTCCGGATCTTTCAAGCTCAGCTGAAAGAGCGCACGAAAAAAGCTCTCCGTATTCAAAGCTCGTAAAGGTACAGCACGCCATAAAAAATCTCCCCGGGAAAAACGTCACTACTAATATGTTCAATTCGCAAAAAAATGTGCTTGACATTATTTGACGTCCGCGCTATAATCTTTTTTAATGTTATATCGGGACGAGTGAGGACAAAGCTTCCGGCATAATCCGTTTCCAGAGAGCGCCGCCAATGGCTGCAAGCGGCGTATCGGCTGTCAGAAGATACCGCCTCATGACCGAAGGGTACGCGGTTTCCCTTGTAAAACCGCATCGAGTGGGGATCATTCCCAATCGAGGTGGAACCACGGTAACAAGCCGTCCTCGGGTTTTGAGGACGGCTTTATTTTTATATTAATACCAAAGGAGAATTCAAAATGATCCACATCACATTGCCCGACGGCTCCGTTAAGGAGTTCGAAAACGGCGTAACGGCGTTCGACGTGGCCGAGTCCATCAGCCCGCGTCTTCGCAAGGCCGTGCTTGCCGCCGAGATAGACGGCGAGCGCCACGACGCCTTCATGCCCATCGACCACGACTGTTCCCTGAAGCTGCTCACCTTCAACGATGAGGACGGCAGGTGGACTCTTCGTCATACCGGCTCCCACATACTCGCTCAGGCGGTCAAGAAGGTCCGCCCCGAGGCGAAGCTTGCCATCGGCCCCGCTATCGACAACGGCTTCTATTACGATTTCGACGTCGACGAGCCCTTCACGCCCGACGAGCTTGCCGTCATCGAAAAGGAAATGGCTAAGATAGTCGAGGAGAAGCTTCCCCTTGAGCGTTTCGAGCTTCCCCGCGAGGACGCCATCAAATACATGGCCGAGCGCGGCGAGCCCTACAAGGTGGAGCTCATAGAGGATCTGCCCGAGGACGCGATTATCAGCTTCTACAAGCAGGGCGATTTCGTCGACCTCTGCGCCGGCCCTCACGTTGAGAACACGGGCAAGGTAAAGAACTTCAAGCTCATGAGCATCGCGGGCGCATACTGGCGCGGCAGCGAAAAGAACAAGATGCTCCAACGCATTTACGGCACGGCCTTTGAGAAGAAGCAGGAGCTTGACGAGTACATCACCAGGATCGAGGAAGCCAAGAAGCGCGATCACCGCAAGATCGGCCGCGAGCTGGGCCTCTTCACGATCATGGACGAGGGCCCCGGCTTCCCGTTCTTCCTTCCGAAGGGCATGGTGCTGAGGAACACCCTCATCGACTACTGGCGCGAGGTGCATAAGCGTTACGGCTACGTGGAGATCTCCACGCCGATAATCCTCAACCGCACGCTCTGGGAGCGCTCCGGTCACTGGGGACATTATAAGAACAACATGTACACGACGGTCATTGACGACGAGGACTACGCAATCAAGCCCATGAACTGCCCCGGCGGAATGCTCGTTTACAAGCTCGAGCCCCACTCCTACCGCGAGCTGCCCCTTCGCTGCGGCGAACTCGGCCTCGTCCACAGGCATGAGCTTTCCGGCGCGCTGCACGGCCTCTTCCGCGTAAGATGCTTCACGCAGGACGACGCGCATATCTTCATGACGCGCGAGCAGATGAAGGACGAGATCAAGAACGTCGCGAAGCTGTTCGACGAGGTCTATTCCCTCTTCGGGCTCAAGTACACGATCGAGCTCTCCACGATGCCCGAGGATCATATCGGCACCGAGGAGGAGTGGATCGAGAACCAGGAGATCCTGAAGGCCGCCATCACGGAGATGGGCAAGGAATTCGTCATCAACGAGGGTGACGGCGCGTTCTACGGTCCGAAGCTCGACTTCCATCTTGAGGACTGCCTCGGACGCACCTGGCAGTGCGGCACGATCCAGCTCGACAGTCAGCTCCCCGAAAGGTTCGAGCTCGAGTACATGGGAGCGGACGGCTTAAAGCACAGGCCCGTTATGATACACCGCGTCGTATTCGGTTCGATCGAGCGCTTCATCGGCGTTATCACGGAGCATTTCGCCGGCGCGTTCCCGACGTGGCTCTCCCCCGTCCAGGTCAAGGTCATGGCCATGACGGACCGCACAGCCGAGCAGACGAAGGCTATCGCCGCAGAGCTTGAGACCGCAGGTCTTCGCGTCGAATGCGATCTTCGCAACGAGAAGATCGGCTTCAAGATCCGCGAGGCGCAGATGCAGAAGATACCCTATATGCTCATTATCGGCGACAAGGAAGTCGAAAACGGCGTAGTCGCGGTACGCTCCCGCAAGGGCGGCGACCTTGGCACGATGCCCCTTGCCGACTTCAAGGCGAAGGTAGTCGAGGAAGTAACGACCCGTTCAAGAGATTAAGGAGGTAAAGCATGCCTATCCCCACCCCCCACATAACCGCAAAAGCGGGCGATTTCGCAAAGACAGTTCTGATGCCCGGCGATCCCAAAAGGGCAAAGTTCATCGCCGACAATTTCCTTGAGGACGCCATCCTCGTAAACGACGTCAGAGGCGTGCAGGGCTACACCGGCTTCTACAAGGGCAAGCGCGTTTCCGTTATGGCAAGCGGCATGGGCATGCCTTCCATTGGCATTTACTCCTACGAGCTCTTCAATTTCTACGGCGTGGAGAACATAATCCGCGTCGGAAGCGCCGGCGCGCTCCACAAGGATCTGCATATCCGCGACGTCGTATTGGGTCAGGCCGCCTGCACGAACTCCAATTACGTTTCGCAGTATGAGCTGCCCGGCAATTACGCCCCGATCGCGAGCTATAAGCTGTTGAAGCGCGCGGCGGAGGTCGCCGATAAGATGGGACTTCATTACATGGTCGGCAACGTACTCTCCTCCGACACCTTCTATGACGACTCCATGGGCACCATGAAATGGGCGAAGATGGGCGTTCTTGCTGTCGAGATGGAAGCCGCCGCGCTTTACATGAACGCGGCGAGAGCGGGCAAGCACGCGCTGTGCATCTGCACGATCTCCGATCATATCGCGAACGACGAGCCCGAGACCACCGCCGAGGAGCGCCAGACCAGCTTCACCGCAATGATGGAGCTTGCGCTCGAGGTAGCGGAATAAGTATAAAGGACAATGTAAAAGGAGCGGTTTTTGAACCGCTCCTTTTAAGATCGCATTTACATATAGATCATCGACAGCTCGCCGGTATCATCAAAGAGATGAAGCTGTCCGTTTTGATCGAAAACGCATCGTGTGACCGAACATACGATTTCGAAGCTGTGCGAGTTAAGCATCGGGAAAAACCCTGCCGAACCGATGCTCTCCGCATACCAAACAAGTTCATTATCTTCGCTGATCTCGAGCCTGCTTCCGAATGCTCCGTCGATCGAATAGAATATCTCGGGTTCGGTGTCGTCCGGATCTATCCTGAGCAGTATCGCCTTGAAGTTATCGCGGAGCGTTTGCATGAAGAGCTCGTCGCTGTACCCTTTTCTGACGACGTCTTCGCCCTTATGCTCGTCGAACCAACACATGATCTCATCTAAAGAAGCTTCACACTGTACCCCCGACGTTTGTCCGTAAATGCCCCATTGTCCGCCGTTGTCGGGGAATGAATAACAGGACAGATACAGGCTTCCTCCGAATTCGATCATGCTCTTAACGCTGTAAACTCGCCCTTCTTCTGAATAAACAGCCGTTTCCGAAAAGTCCGCATTCTCGTCTACCGTGAATACGGCGCCGTCGTCAAGCGCGACTATACACCCGTTTCCGAAGGGAGCGGCTATCCTTGGATAACCATTACCGACGTACGCTATGTTGTTCTGCTTCAGCGCTCCGTCAGCTGAATACCTTATGTAGCAAATGTTCCATTTGGGTTCTCCGTCCGGCTGAGTAAGCGCGGTATTGCTCGATATGCCGATAACTGCAATATCGCCGTTATTAAGTTCAGATACTGTGCATATATTCCACCAATCGCTGTCAATGTAAGGAGATAAGCCCCAAAGCAGCTCGCCGTTTAAGGATATCTTTGCGATAAACGGCAGCTTCTGTGAATTGAGGGACCTGCCCCATACTATTACGCCGTCAGAAACAGTCCTTATGACGTCAAGGTAAACTCCGTCGATGTGAACGCTCCAAACGGTCTCGTCTCCGTCTCGTTTTTCGACGTCCGAGGACATTGCTTCATGGGAATTGTAGTCGAACTCATGGTTTATACAGTACGTTCCAATAGTATCATCTTCGTTCCACGGATACACTTTTAACCCGTTGAACCATGCTATCCTGTACTCCAGCCAAGCCGCCTCGACTTCCTCCTTCGACCTTAATTCGGCCGAAAGCTCATAACCCGGCACGCTGTTGGTCACAAAACTGTGCGCGATGACCTCCGCGGTTTTACCGTATGTGAAGCTCTCGGTAGTGATATCGCGGTAGACCGCCTTTATCTCGCCCCGCGTAAGCCCGGAGGCGTCAAGCCCGTTCTCCATGAAAAACTCCTTTGCGGCGTTATACTCCTTGACCTCGGCTGCGTAAGCGTACGTTCCGACGCCGAGAGCGATAATGACCGCAATGCAAGCGGCGATCGCCCAGAACGCCTTTCTCGGAAGACGCTTGCGCTTTGAGCGTTCTTCCTTCTTACCGAAGAGCTTTTCGCCCACTTTAGCGTTTATCCTTGCGGACGACACTTCGTCCGATCTCTCCTCCACGCCGTCAAGGAGCGCATCGAGCTCCTCTGGCGTCAGTTCATCCATAATCTCCGTGAATCTCTTTTCCATTTTCATTCTCCTCCGATACTGTCTTTGAGCCTTGCAACCGCCCTGTGCGTCCTCACGTCGACGTTTGAGACAGTCATATCGAGCCTTTGGGCGATCGTTTTTGAGCTTTGTCCCAGATAGTACTTCCTGATGATAATCTCCCTGTCCGGTTCGCCGAGGGCTTTCACGGCGTCCAGCACGCGTTTTCTCTCCGCCTTTTCAATGAATTCGCCCTCGAGTGAAAAATCGTCCTCTATCTCGGGGATATTCGGATCGTCAAGCGACGAAACGGATAAGGATCTTTGCTTCCTAACCCTGTCGAGCGAATTATGCCTCGCTATCGCGCAGAGCCAAGCCTTGATCCCTGCGCGTTCCGGATCGAATTTATCGAGATCCATATAGAACTCGCTGAACGTATCGGCAACGCATTCATCAACGTCGGCTATATCAAACGCACCGTGGAAAAGCCTTCCGCGCACAACGGCGTAAACAAGCCCGGAATACCGTTCGATGAGCTCCCTCATTCCCCGTTCCGGATCCTGTTTCAGCTTTTTCAGCAGTTTTCTGTCCTGCATGGGTATTTTACCTCCCGTATGCCTTGAATCGATTCACAGATCAATGCGTCAAATCAAGCTAAATCTTACACCATTCAGCAAAAAAATCAACTTAGTATCGTATATTTTTTATTGACAAATATGTATTTTTTGGTTATAATAGCAGTTGGGGGAGTAATTGCATAAGCATTGGTCTCCGTCAAATTGTCAGCCATCGATCGAACATTTTTTATTGGAGGGATACCTTGTTTTCCGTCGGTGATCTAATTTGTTACCCCATGCACGGGGTCGGAACAGTTGAGGGCATCGTTACCCAAACCGTTCTCGGGAAAACGGCCGAGTATTATTCGCTTCGCTTCATTAACGGGAAGATGACGGCGCTCATCCCCGTTGCCACGGCGGAGTCGGTCGGTCTTAGGCAGCTGATCTGCAAAAACGAATGTGCGGACGTGATCTCGTACATGGCCAAGCCGGGCGAGCGCGGAAGCGACAACTGGAATCAGCGTTACCGTGAAAATATGGAAAAGATGCGTTCCGGCAGCATTTACGACGTTGCAGACGTTGTAAAGTGTCTCCGCGTGCGTGAAGCCGAGAAGGGGCTTTCCGCAGGCGAACGCAAGATGCTCGCGACCGCAAAGATGATCATCACGGGCGAGCTTGCCACCGTCCTCAACAGGGATCAGGAAGATATCGAACGCGAAATCGGCTGACGGGAAATCCATGCTGAAAGGAGTGTAGTCTTGAGTAAAAAAATCGGTCGTTTCTTTATTACCCTTTTCGGACTCATGCTTGGGTTCGGTCTTGTGTTTCTGGTCTTCAAAAACAAGGGAGACCTCGGAATAGCTTTTTATCTCGATTCGCTCAGATCCTGGGTCCGCATTCTGATCTACGCCGTAAGCACCGTTTTATTTGGCATTATTTTTTTCCTTTTATCCCCTGCTATTATAAACGGCGTCGTCAAAATGATCCGCAAGATCGAAAAGCGTACGTCCGAGATGTCGATGGGACAGATCTTCGTCGGAGTGATCGGTCTCCTTATCGGTCTGCTCATAGCCGTGCTTTTGAGCCTGCTTGTTCAGAAGATCCCGTTTAAGACCGTCGTCATCCTCATTGACGTGATACTGTTCATTTCGCTTGCCTATTTGGGATTCAAGATCCCCACGAGCAGGATAAAGGAATTCAACCTTCCCAACTGGTTCAAAAAAAGCTCGGATAATCAAGCGGATATTTCAGTCAAAGCAAAACCGAAGCTCCTCGATACCTCCGCCATAATCGACGGAAGGTTTTTCGACGTATACAGGACGGGAGTTATTGAGGGAAACATCGTCGTTCCCCAATTCGTGCTCGATGAGCTGAGGCATATCGCGGACAGCGCAGACCCCCTGAAGCGCGCACGCGGACGTCGCGGACTCGACGCGATCAACGAACTGCAGGAGTCGATCCCCGAAAAGGTTATCGTCAGCACGACGGACTATCCCGAGCTTGACGAGGTCGATACGAAGCTCCTCCGCCTCTCCGGAGACATGGGCGGCATCGTCGTAACGAATGATTATAACCTCGGAAAAGTCGCGCAGGTGCAGTCCGTTCCGGTGTTCAACATTAACGATCTCGCCAATGCGCTGAGGATCAACGTTGTCGCCGGCGAAGTGGTTGAGCTTACCGTCGTTAAGGAAGGCAAGGAACACGGTCAGGGCGTCGCCTATTTCGACGACGGCACAATGGTCGTTGTAGACGGAGCGGCAAAGCTCGTCGGCAAAACGATCCCCGCAACCGTCACGAGCGTCCTCCAGACTTCCGCCGGAAGAATGGTTTTCGCAAAAGCGGAAGTGGAATAAGCACAGTTTATGATATAAGACCCGCCTGTTATTTCAGACGGGTCTGTTTTTATAATATGAGTATTGTATTCGCGGCAGTATTGCTTCACCATCGGATCTTCAGTTTTTCCTTCTTGAGAAGATAAACGTAACAACCGACAGTTGGGATCAGATCAATCGCCATTCCGATCCCGAACATCAATGCGATCCCGTCCAGAGTGGGGATCCATATTCCCGCCTTCCACAGTATAAACATTGCCGTATAATACAAGCCGTTTGTAAAAATGCTTTCGATAAGCATATAATCCGTCCTGCCCCTGCCGTATATCGTTCCGTCGAAAATACAATTGAAAATATAGATAACATAGAATGCCGAGGAGATCAAAACGACTCTGTAAACCGTCTCATAAGCATTACTGTTAAGAACGTAACGTATAAAAGGCTTCCAAAGCGGTATGGAAGCAAACCACAAAGCACTGAATAAGGCGGCTGCGAGATAATAGCCCGGCGTCTTCGTTTCGATATTATCCTTTGATTCCGCAGTTTCTTTTTTTATCACGTCATACATCGCGCTCGCGGGGAGCAGCAGCCACGTCCATATAAAGCTGTTTGCTACCCAATAAGTACCCTGTTCCGCTATCACGTTTACCAATCGTGATATCATAAGCATGAAAGCAATATTCCGAATAATAGATTCGATACCCGAGAAAAAGCCTATCCTTCCATATTCACGAACCCATGAAAAATCAAGCTTATTACGGGAAAAAACGTTAATGCCCTCTCTCTTGAGGAAGAATACCGCACAGCAAAGGCAGACGGATGATACAATGATATTTGCTGCCGCTATCCCGTTGACGCCCATTTTTGCGGAAAAACCAAGCTTTGAAATCAAGAAAGTATCCAGCAGCATCGATAAAGCGGTTTGGATCACAAGAAGCCAATACATGTACTTTTCCTTCTTCAGAGATACCAGCAGAACAGTTATGAATTTTGAAAGTATCCCGAGCACGGAGGCTATGCTTTCCAGCCGGATGTAAGCAACCGTCTGATCAAGCGTGGAAAGATCGCTTGCCATGAACAAGCAAAGCTTCCTCGCGAAAACGATGATCAGGATAGAAAGGGCGAGATAAGACGACCCGCAGATAAGAAGCCCGGTACGCGTTTTGTTCTCTATCTCACCAAGAGAAGTCAACGATTTGCCAAGCAGATAGAAAAGCGGAAGTATCAGAGCCTCTTCGATGATCTCATACAAAAGATTGACCCATGCAAGTTGAGACGCTATATTGACGCCCCAGCTATCGGGCATTTCACCGAGGAAGAAAATCCTTAACGTTTGATAAAGTGCGGGAATAAACAGTGTGACCGCAAGTACAAGCCACAGCTTCCAATTGAACCCCTTAAAATGTTTATATAACGATCTCATAATAAAGTCTCGATTTGATAGTATTATAAACTATTATAACATGAGCAACAGATAATTCAATCGGAAATCGAAAACGCAGAACTATCTGAAGAAATGAATAAAAGGGATGATCAGAGAGCAGGGATTTACAAACCCCGCGCAGCAAGCAGTTTCCCTTCTTATGCTGCTTGCGTTATGCTGCGCTAAGAATTTGCTCAGCAAATTCGAGGGTTCAAATTGTTTCGGCGTGACAACAAGGATACCCGGCTTTGCCGGGTATCCTTTTTGTGGCTGAGAAGCAGGGATTTGCTCTCGGCCGGCGTAACCGGCCTCGGTCAGGCGCGGCTCTGGAGCCACACTGTGGCTCCATTCACTCCCGCGCCCGTTCAAATCCCTGCTTCTCCGCCAAAATAAATACCACCCCTTTGGGTGGTATTTATTTTGGCGGAGAAGCAGGGATTTGAACCCTGGCG
>JAILRE010000051.1 GCA_024698505.1 Clostridiales bacterium
AAGGATAAACAGCCTCAAAAGGTATCTTTTTGCGCCGTGCTGCGTTAAAAATGCTCGGAAGACGGCTAACGGGTATTCCTGCGCTTTTCGCCTTGCCCGGCACAAAAATCTCCACTTTTGAGACGCTTCGCGGTTTTCAGCTTAAAAACGAAAGAAAGATCCGAGGACATCGCCATCCCCGGATCTTATTGTATTCATTGGGTTTCTATAGGCTGAAAACCTGCATCTCCTTAAGTGAATGCACCCTTTGCAGGATCCCTTGTTTTTATTGGAATATTCGGTTTTCAGTAATCATTATATCTTTACCAGCTCGTATTCCCTCGTTCCGAGGCCGAGCTTTTCGGCGTGAATGAGCCCCGCCTCCCAGTCGGTGTCGGGATGGACGAGCTTGAAAAGATCGTGCTCATGCTCGTGCGCGCCGTCGACGTCGGCGGCGGAACCGGGCACTATGGGCGCGCGGTTGGCGGCGTCCACGCAGGCCTGGTCGAGCGCGACGGGATCGAACGAGGCGAACATGCCTATATCGGGTATCACGGGCACGTCGTTGCAGCTGTCGCAGTCGCACTCGGGCGAAACGTCCATCACCATGCTTATGTGGAAGCTCGGCTTGCCCGTGAGCACGGCCTTCGTGTATTCGGCGATCTTCTTGTTCATGACGGGCTTTGCCTCGTCCCACTTGGTCATTATCGCTCCCTTGGGGCAGTAGGCGATGCAGTATCCGCAGCCGACGCAGTTGTTTTCGTCGATCTCGGCCTTTCCGTCGACGACATGCACGCCGTTGTTGTTGCAGTGCCTGACGCACATGCCGCAGCCGATACAGCGCTTTTTCGAGATCCTCGGCGTGCCGCTGGAGTGCATCTCCATCTTGCCCTTTTTAGAGCCCGCGCCCATGCCGATGTTTTTTAGGCATCCGCCGAAGCCCGCGTTGACGTGGCCCTTGAAATGCGTGAGCGATATTACGATATCCGCCTCCGCGATGGCGGCGCCTATCTTCGCGGTCTTGACGTACTCTCCGCCCTCGACGGGGATCTCCCTCTCGTCGGTGCCCCTGAGGCCGTCGGCGATTATCGTGTGAACGCCGGTAGCGAGGGGATTGTAGCCGTTCATATAGGCCGCATCCAGATGATCGAGCGCGTTGTTCCTGTAGCCCACGTAGAGCGTGTTGCAGTCGGTGAGGAAGGGCTTGCCGCCAAGCTCCTTGATCCTGTCGCAGAGCACCTTAGCGTACTGCTGACGGAGGAAAGCCATATTGCCCACCTCGCCGAAATGGAGCTTCACGGCGACGTATTTCCCCGCGAAGTCGATCTTCGAGATGCCGGCTTTTTCGATCAGAGCCCCGAACTATTTCAGCAGGCTCGAATTCATGCCGACGTGCATATCCGTAAAATAAACCTTTGAAGGCATGGGTTTCTCCTTTCAGTTCATGTAGGGAGCGACGAACGCCTTTATCTCGGCGGTGCCTGCCCTGTTCAGCACCCGGCCTTCTTCAAGCTTAGCGCCCTTCACGCTCGGGGCGAGGAATTCGTTCGTCCTGCCCATGCCGCTCCCGCCGCTCGTCGCGAAGGGGACGACGGTCTTGCCCGAAAGATCGTACGCCTCGAGGAAGGTGTTGATGATCGTGGGAGCTACGTACCACCAGATGGGGAAGCCCACGAAGATCGTATCGTAATCCTCCATATTATCCAAGAAAGAGGCCACCTCGGGGCGGGAGCTCTTGTCCTTCATCTCTATGGTGCTCCTCGATTCTTTGTCCATCCAGTTAAGATCGGCCTTTGTGTAGGGGACCGCGGGGCGTATCTCGAAAAGCTCCGCGCCCGCCTCCTTTGCGATCCTTCCCGCAAGCTCGGCGGTCACGCCGCTCGCCGAAAAAAAGGCTACAAGTTTTTTGTTCATATCCGTTCCTCCGTTCGCATATTTGAATTAATTATATCCCATCGCGGGCATAAAATCAAATGAAAAAAGAGAGCCGTTGCTCTCCTTTTCAGGTTGTTCGTATCAGAAATCCCTGCCGCTGCCGGTATGGCTCGTGCCGGAGGAGCCGGAATAGCTCCCGCTGTACGAGCTTCCGCCCGAGGAGGAGCCTCCTGAGGAGGAGCCTCCTGAGGAGCTCGACTCCCTTGCGACCGGGCTGTAAACGGTGGTCGTGGTCGAATGGGTGTATTCGTCGCGCAGGGCGTCGAGCCTGAAGCTGTCCCTTACGAGATGATCGTTTGCTTCGTATGCGGAGCGGACGGTCACCATGCTCCTTTTTGCCTTAGCCGAGGAGACGGAGGAGGCGATGAGGGAGACCAACCCCGCGAGCAGTCCGCGCAAGCCCCACACGCCGGGCGTCCTGGGGGTATGTCCGGTGAGGAGCGTGGTGTTCAGATAGCTGAGCCAGCGGTTCGCGGCTTCGTAATAGTTGCCCTCGACGATCAGAGGGGTAATGCCCTCCTCAAGCAGGCGCCTGTTCCTTTCGGAAAGCTTGGAGTTCGCCTTTCCGAAGAACGATTCATAGGAGAAATCTCCGCCGTCTATCAGCGTAAGGAGCGCGCCGTCGTAATCATTGCCGTATCCGTAGCCGTTGTACTTGTAATAGGCCTCGGCGTAATGCCCGGTCTCGTAGCCGTAGGTCTTTCCCGTCGTGTGGATCACTATATCCACGCCGCGCTTTTTGGAGATCTTAGCGGCCTTTTCGGTAAGCTTCCTTACCTGCTCCGCGGTGAATATGCCATCCCTGTCGTCCACTCTGGGGGCGGAGGCGTCGTGCTCCCTAGTGAACTGATCGTACTTGGAGGGATACCATTCGGGCGGGAACGGCACGCCCTTGCAGAGCATGTTGTCCACGCATTCGATCCAGGTCTTGGCGGCGGCGAAGCTGCTGCCGGTGCGGAGCTCTTGCTTTACCGCTGAATTTATCGCGTATTCCGCTGCTTCGGAATACAGCGGCGCATAGCTTTGCGATACGAAGCGGCCTATGCCGGGGAAGTACGGATCCTTGCTGATGAGAAGGCAGAAGCCTTCGCGGTTTGCGCCCTTGCCGTAGCCGTTATACTTGAAGAAATCGGAGGCGTACGCGTCCGTATCGAAGGCGTGAGTGGAGCTGTCGGTGAACACGACGATATCCGCGCCGGTCTTTTCGGAGACGCTCTTTATCATGGCTTCGAGGGAAGCCTCCTCTTCGGGGGTGAACAGGCCTGCGTCGTCCGTTACCCTCGGAGCGGTCTCGGCGGCGGGAACGAACTCCCAGTCGTGTATGCTTTCGGGGTACCAGTCGGGCAGCTGAAGCCCGCCCCTTGCGATGAGATCGCCGATATCGTTAAGCCAGCCGATGAAGCCGTCGTAATACCTGCCCTGCTTAAGAAGGGGATAGAGCTCGTCGTCGATCCGGTTGGCGATATCCTCGGTGTAGATGTTCCTCGCCCTGCCGGTCGTGCAGCACCAGCCGCCCCTTGCGTTGGGATCCATGCATATGAACAGGCAGAAGCCCGTGTGATCGGGGCCCGCGCCGTAGCCGCCGAAATCATAGAAATCCGCGGCGTAAACGGACCTGTCGAATCCGTGAGTGGAGTTGTCGGTGAATATGACGACGTCCGCCGAGCCGTCCGCGGTTATTTCCGCGATCTTGGCCCTGAGCATGGCCTCCTCCTCGTCGGAGAGGATGTCCGCGTCGTCGACCACCCTCGGCGCGTCGGGAGAGGCGGGGGTGAAAGTCCAGCTTGAAAGATCCTCCGGATACCAGTAGGGAAGCTCGTCGTCATCCTGGGGGACGTATTCCGTAGCGTCTATATAGGGATGGAAATTGCCGTCCTCGTCCCAGTAGCCGTCGCCCATCCAGTCGTCGCCGCCCATCCAGTCGCCGTCCGTCCAGCCGCCGCCCATGCGGGTGCCGGTCCAGCCGTCGCCGGTGTTGCCGCCGCCGGTCCAGCCGTCGTCGCCGTCGCCCCACCAATCAGCCAGGGCGATGGAGGGCAGAAATACGGAAAGCATCAGTACGGCGGATATCAAAGCGAGTATCCTGACAATGCGTTTCATGGCGTCCTCCTTTCGCTTCAGCAGGAGATGAACCAGATTATGAGCATTATCGCCGCGAATACCGCCGCGAAAGTGCCCCATCTTCTGGTCAGCGCTCTGCCCTTGTCCGTGGGTACGTCGCCCACAACTTCGCCCGTCTGTCCGTTCATGGCGAAGCTGTAATCCGTGCCCTTGTAATTGACCTTGAACGTGTAAACGGGCAGGAGCACGTATTTCGCGTTCAGGTTGGAGGGTTTGATATCGTTGTCCTTCGGGACGACGCCCATATAGCCGTCGCCCGCGGAGGCGTTCACTATCCTCATCGTGCTGGTCAGCATCCTGTCCTCGGCCCTCTGACGCACCTCGTCGGAATCCTTATCAAACCTCTCCGCGAAGAAGCCTGAAAGATAGCTCATCCGGAAGGGCTTCATATCGGCCATATCGAAGGGCTCGAGCGAATCCATAAGCGCGTCGTCCAGCCTTGCGCTGCCGTCAACGGGGATATCCTTGAAATCCATGTTGACGCCGCGCTCGAGGTCGTAATGTTTGCGCTCGGTGATTATGTAGTCGCCGCTCCTCATGGCGGAATCGTTGTAGCCCTCGTAATAGGCGGAACCGCTCATAGTGCAGTCGTAAAGCCAGAAGGGGACGTATACGCCGCAGAGATCGCGGATGCTGCTCTCGCTGAAGAAGCGCTTGGGCAGGAGCATCTTATCCTTGTAGAAATTCTGCACCGCGGCGGGGAGATCCTTCTTGTCTATCTTGAAGGGGATTATCCCGTCGGGACGGAGGCCTCCCGTGACCTTCTCGGTGAGTATTATGTTGTTGCCGCAGTACGGGCAGGTGACCGACGCGGTGACGGCGTCCGTCACTATCTCGGCTCCGCAGGATCTACAGCTGTAAACGCAGATCTCCTCGGATATTCCGGGCTTGGGAGCCGACCCGCCCTCGGCCTGCGCTTCGCCCTCGGCGGGCTCCTCCGCGGTGGAGGGGATCTCATAGCTCTTGCCGCACCAGTCGCATACCGACTTGCCGCTTGCGGGGTCGAACCTTAAAGGCGCGCCGCACGCGGGGCATTTTTGTTCGCTCAGGTCTCGCTGCATCTGAAGCTCCTTTCCTTGTTCCGTCAGCAGGATGTGAAGACTTTTGTCTATTATATCTTTTTTCGCCCCTTCATGCAAGAAAAAGCGTAATAAACTATTCCTCGAGTATGCCGTACTTGACGCGCACCCTGTTCAGCTTTTTGAGCATGGGCCTCGCCAGCAGCAGAAGGAATACCACGGTAGCCCCCGCGTTGACGAGATTCATGGGCACGCCCGCGGCGTAGGTGGAAAGCGCGAGCTTCCACGTCACTTCCGAGGAATAGACGGTGAACACGGTCGAGGTATCCACTATGAACCCGTAAATTATGAATGTGCCGAGCGCCCCATAAACGAGGAGGGGTATCAGCCTGGGGATCCGTCCGTCCTTTCTGTGGAAGATCAGCCCCGCAAAAAAGCCCATCAGGCCGAGCGCCTCCATCTGCCAGGGCGTCCAGGGCCCCTGTATGAACAGGAAGTTCGAAACGAAGGCTATCATCGCGCCCGCGATAAAGCCCGATTCGCATCCGAAGGCTATGCCGGTGATTATCGTTATCGCTACGATGGGCTTGACCTGGGGCAGCATGTAGAAGGCCGCCCTTCCGGCTACGCCTATCGCGATCATTGCCGCCAGCACCACGAGCTCCCTCGCGGTCTGCCGCTTCTTCTCAAAGCGGAGCGCGAAGGGGACCATCGATAGCGCTATTATTATGAGGCTGACTATGTAGTATTTGCGGTCGTTCCAGACCGTCATGCCGAGGAATATGAAGAGCGGAACCAATACGAACGCGGTCACCGCTCCGATAATAAGGCGAAGACGGCTCCTTTTACCTTTCTCCTCCGAGGGCAAGCGCCGTCACCTCCTTCTCGAGGAGGGCGTTTTTGTAAACGTCCCTGGCTATGCGGTTCGCCGCGGTCGTGTAGAACACGTTCTCGCAGAAGAACTCCCGCGCGGCGTTCTCGGAATCTATGCGCCCGTCGAACATGAAGCCGACCGTGTCGGCGTATTCGGCGCAGAACTCAATATCGTGCGAAACGAGCAGTATCGCAATGCCCTTTTCGGCGAGCTTGCGAAGCTTTTCGCCGAACACCTCCTTTATGGAGGCGTCCATTCCCTTCGTGGGCTCGTCGAGAAGGAGTATGTTCGGCTCCGTCAAAAGCACCTTCGCCGCAGCGGCGCGCTGCTGTTCGCCCCCCGAAAGATCGAACGGGTGCTTGGAAAGACAGCTTTCGATATCCATAAGGCGGACGGCCTCGTCGATGCGGGCTTTCGCGGTTGCGGGATCCCTGTTGAAGGCGGCGGATTCGAGATCCTCCCACACGGTGTCCTTTGAGAACAGCGTGCGCGGGTCCTGATACAGGCAGCCTATCCGCTTTTCAAACGCGGAGAAACGGCCCTTCAGCTTTTCAGCGCCGACGGTCAGCCTGCCCCGGTAGGGGACTGCCGCGCCGGAGAGCAGCTTCAAAAGCGTGGATTTGCCCGCGCCGTTGCCTCCCACGAGCCCGTATATCTCGCCGGAATGGAGCGAGACGTCGAGCCCCTTCAGCACGTCGTCGCCATCCTTTTCGTAGCGGAACATAAGCCCCTCGGCCTTTATTGCGGGAGCTTCGTCACGGGCCTTCCTTTCGGCGGAGGGGAGGAGCTTCTTTTCAAGCCCAAGGGAATTCAGCAGCCGCCTGCCCTCGTTGACGGTCAGCGCGGGGAGGCCCTCGGCGCCTATGCCGCAGAAGATCCTCGCCGCTGTGGGCATTGCCCCCGCCAAGGGGGAATTAGAGCGGCAGAGCTTTCCCGCTACCTGCCTCGGCTTGCCTTCGCAGACAAGGCGGCCTTCGTCGAGCACGAGCACGCGGTCGGCAAGTGGCATGGCCTCCTCAAGGCGATGCTCGCTGATTATTACGGTTATCCCGAGCTCGGTGTTGAGCTTCTTGACCGTCGAAAGGAATTCGGAGGCGGCTATCGGATCCAGCTGGGAGGTGGGCTCGTCCATGATAAGCACCTCGGGCGAGAGCGCCATAACGGAGGCGAGATTCAAAAGCTGCTTCTGCCCGCCCGAAAGCTCGGATACGTTCTTGTAAAAGACCTCGTCCAGGCCGAAATAGCTCGCCATCTCGGCAATCTTTATTCGCATGGTCTTCGTGTCCGCGCCTATGCTCTCAAGGCCGAAGGCCAGCTCGTGCCAGACCTTGTCGGTGACTATCTGATCGTCGGGATGCTGGAATACGAAGCCGATCTTCATTGCCTGATCGCGCTCGGAGGTTTCCCCGAGAGGGCGGCCGTTTATCAGCACGCGCCCCGTCATATTCCCGTGGGGGGCGAGGGAGGTCTTCATATGCCTCAGCAGGGTGCTCTTGCCGCATCCCGATCTGCCTATGAGCAGAAGGAAATCGCCCTCGCGGGCCTCGAACGAAACGTTCGAGAGCGCGGGGGAGGCGCAGTTGGGATATGTGAAGGTCAGATCTTCGATCTTATAGAATGCCATCTTACGTTCTCCAGAATATCAAGCAGCAGCGGCAGCAGGCATAATAGCGCGAACGCCGCGTACCCCGCCGCCGAAAGGGCGCCGAAGGAGCTGTATTTTATCGAGGGGTAGAAACGGAAACAGATGCGCTTCGAAACCATCGCCGCGATGCTGACGACGCAGAACGCCGCAAGCAATGCGGCAAGTACCGCGTCGCGCGAGTCGAAGCGGTAGATGGAATACGAGGTCCGCCCGGGCAGCCCGTAGCCGCGGCTCTTCATGCTGTCCGCCATTACGACCGAGCTTTCGAGCGCCCAGGACGTGGTGAACGAGAGCACGGAAACGCCGTGCTTCAAAGCCTTTACGGGGCTTTTGCCCATCTCGGGGCAGGTGCTCTTCTGCGCCGCGGAGACGAGGCCTATCCTCGCCGTGAACCGCGGAACGAAGCGGAGCACCATCGAGAACAGGAGGGAGAGCACGGGTATAGCCCTGCCGAAGAGGCAGACGTATTTATCCGAGCTCATCACCGCGTTAAGGCAGGAGCACCAGGATATCAGCGCGGCGAACATGCACGCGGAGACTATGCCGTAGAGCACGGCCTCCAGAGTCACCGCGTTGCCGTTATGCAGGTAAAAGAGCACCGTTACGCCCGCGTGATTGAAAAGGGGATTCAGAACGGCGATCAGCAGTATGAACGGCAAAACGAAACAGAGCGTGAAAAGCAGCGCTTTTCTGCCCCGCAAATAAACGTTGTACGCGCATGCGGCAGCGAGCGATATCCCCGTTACGGCGGGATGCAGAACGAACGCCGTTATAAGCATCACCGCCAGGAAGAAGAACAGCTCGACAGCCGGATGCGTCTGACCGAATGCGTCTTTTCGCATGACCGTTACCCGCGTAAAAATCCGTAATTTTTCCCATACTCATTATATCACAAATATTCGCCTTATCAAGCGGGAATCGGGGCCCGTTCGCGCGGCGGGGCGGTTGACGGATCGATCCGCCGATGGTATACTTGATTGGATGAAAGAAAGAGGTGGCGTTTTGAAAAAAGCGTATTTGAAAACGGCGCTCCTGGCGCTTGCTGCGTGCTTCGCGCTATCGGCGGTTTCGTGCAGGCGGGCGGAGCCTCTGCCCGAGCCCACCGAGATCCCAATAGTGACTCCCGATCCCGACGACGTGTTCGGCCTTACGAAGGACGTTTTCGGCGAGCATGTCGCTTTCGCCGATTATTCCGAGAAAGACGTTGTAATGATCAATTTCTGGGAGACCTGGTGCGGCCCCTGCATGGGCGAGATGGCGGATCTCGAGGCGCTGTATGAAGAGCACGAAAGCGAAGGCTTTGCGATAATAGGCGTGTACTCATCGTCGAAGACCGCGGACGTAAAGGCCGTTGCGGAGAACTTCGGGATAACCTACCGTCTCGTCCCGACCACGAGGCAGCTTAGAAGGTTCGCCACAAGATACGTGCCGACCACCGTGTTCGTAAACGGAAAGGGCGAGCTTTTGTCCGAAGAACCGATCGTAGGCGCGAAAAGCCGGTCCGAATGGGAGGAGATAATAAGCTCCCTCCTTCAGAACACAGGGCGGGGATAACGATATGACGGAGCAGTATCTTGCGTCGCTTCCGTTCTGGGGCAAGCTCTCGGAAACGGAAAGGAAATTCGTAAAAAGAAACTCGGCTATAAGAAGGGCCGGCGCGGGGTCCCTCATTTACAGCCGCGACTGCGCGTGCGTCGGCATGGTGTACGTCGTTTCGGGGTCGCTGCGCATATACGTCCTTTCGCCGGAGGGCAGGGAGATAACGCTCTTCCGCCTTGGCCCGGGGGATCCCTGCGTGCTCTCGGCTTCCTGCGTAGTGAAGCAGATAAGCTTCGATACGCATATGACGGCCGACAAGGATTCCGAACTGCTCGTCATCAACGCTGAGGCGTTCGCGGAGCTGACGGAAAACAATATCTGGGCAAGGAGCTTCCTCTTCGAGCTTGCCGCGGAGAATTTCTCCGCCGTAATGCACACGATGGAGAGCATACTCTTCGAGCGTTTCGATAAGAGGCTCGCGTCCTTCCTTATTAAAGAATATGAAAGGACGGGCTCCCGAAGGATCCCCATGACTCAGGGCCGCATAGCGGAGGAGGTCAACTCCGCAAGGGAGGTCGTCGCGAGGATGCTCAAGCAGTTCGCCGCGGATGGCCTCGTCGAGCCCTCGCGCGGAGCCGTCACGATAACGGATATCGACGGCCTGCGCGCCATAACGGAATAATATATAACGCGTTTAGTGACAAAGTCACAGTACGCGGCGCGTTTGCGGGGTAAAATAAACCCGCAATAAACAAAAGGAGATGATATCATGAAAGAGATCGAACTCACCTACGAAGCATTCGATGAGGAAGTCATGCAGTCCGAAAAGCCCGTCCTCGTGGATTTCTGGGCAACCTGGTGCGGCCCCTGCCGCATGCTCTCTCCGATCATAGCTCAGATCGCGGAGGAGAACGACGACGTAAAGGTCTGCAAGGTCAACGTCGATAACGAGCCCATGCTCGCTCAGCAGTTCAACGTTATGAGCATACCCACCGTCATCGCCTTCAAGGACGGCATGATGATCGGCAGGTCGGTGGGCTTCCGTCCCAAGGAGCAGATACTCTCTCTGGTAAAATAACTTTTCAGGAGGAAAAAGATATGTCCAAGTACGAAGGAACCAAGACCGAGAAGAATCTCATGGCGGCTTTCGCCGGAGAATCCCAGGCAAGGAACAAGTACACCTATTTCGCTTCCAAGGCGAAGAAGGAAGGCTTCGAGCAGATCAGCGCGATCTTCCTCAAGACCGCCGACAACGAGAAGGAGCACGCCAAGCTCTGGTTCAAGGAGCTTGACGGCATCGGCTCCACGGCCGAGAACCTCGCCGCCGCGGCCGACGGCGAGAATTACGAGTGGACGGATATGTACGAGGGCTTTGCTAAGACCGCCGAGGAGGAGGGCTTCCCCGAGCTCGCCGAGAAATTCCGTCAGGTCGGCGCCATCGAGAAGGAGCATGAGGAGCGCTACCGCGCCCTGCTCAGGAACGTCGAGACTCAGCAGGTGTTCGAGAAGTCCGAGGTCAAGGTCTGGGAGTGCCGCAACTGCGGTCATATCGTGGTCGGCGTAAAGGCTCCCGAGGTCTGCCCCGTGTGCAATCATCCTCAGGCCTATTTCGAGATCAACGAAAAGAATTATTGATCCCAACGGGGTCTTAAAACAAAAGAAAAGGAGATACCGCCATGAAGTACGTTTGCGAAGCATGCGGCTGGGTGTATGACGAGGAGCTCGGCGATCCCGAGAACGGCATAGCCCCCGGCACCAAGTTCGAGGATCTTCCCGATGATTTCGCCTGCCCCCTCTGCGGCGTGGGCAAGGATATGTTCACCGCGGAATAACCGATCGTCCCCAAAGGGCCGAAGGAGTAACCCTTCGGCCTTTTTCCATTTCAACCTTGCGGCGGAGCGGGCGATTTGGTATAATAATCAATCGATAAAACGAAGGGACTTTTTCGTCTTGATACGATTGCTGAGGGAAACCCGCTATACGGAAACCGATTGGGGAAGCATGAAGCTCGTGCTGCTGCGCCCGCAGGAGCAGGAGGGGAAGCTTCCCGGCCTGTTATGGCTCCACGGCGGAGGCTATTACGAGGGCATGGCCGAGATGGTCTATTTCTCCAGGGGAAGGGACGCGGCTCAAAGATTCGGCGCCGTCGTCGTTTCGCCGGAGTACCGTCTTTCGGGCACGGCCCCATATCCCGCCGCGATAGACGACTGCTATACCGCGCTCCTCTGGCTGAGGGATCACATAGACGAGCTCGGCATAGACGAGAACAGGATAATGGTCGGCGGCGAGAGCGCCGGCGGAGGCCTCTGCGCGGCTCTCTGCATGATGGCGAGGGACAGGGGAGAGGTGCAGATCTCCTTCCAGATGCCCCTCTATCCCATGCTCGACTGCGAGGATACCGAGTCCTCCCGCGATAACCACAGCATGTTCTGGAACACCAAAAAGAATCACGAGGCGTGGAAGCTCTACCTCGGCGAACTGTGGGGAAGCGAAAACGTCCCGCCCTACGCTTCGCCCTCGAGGCAGAAGGATTACAGCGGCCTGCCGCCCTGCTACACATTCGTGGCGGACGGGGAACCGTTTTTGTGCGAGACGGTCAAATTCGTCGAGGATCTGAACAGGGCGGGCGTACCCGCCAAGGTGGACGTTTTCAGCGCCGATCAGCACGCTTTCGACGCGTTCTTTCCGTGGAAGAAGGCCTCGAAGGACGCGAGGGCCGCGTTCCTCAAAAACTTCGGCGAGGCAATAGGCGTAAAGGAAGAGGAGAAAAAAGAGGTATGAACAAAAAGGAGCTGTTAAGGACGGTCAAATACGTCCTCATCGCCGCTTCGGCGGGCATTATCCAGTTCACAAGCTTCACGCTGATGAACGAGATAATCGGCTGGGATTACTGGATAAGCTATCTTATCGCGCTCGTGCTCTCGGTCGTCTGGAACTTCACGTTCAACAGGAAATACACCTTCAAGAGCGCGTCGAACGTACCCAAGGCGATGGGCCTCGTGATAGCCTATTACTGCGTGTTCACGCCCCTTTCCACTATGCTCGAGCATTACCTTACGAGAAAATGCGGCTGGAACGAGTATCTCGTCACCGCTATAAATATGCTGCTCAATCTCGCCACCGAATTCCCGTATCAGCGGTTCGTGGTGTTCCGCAAGACCATCGACACCAACGATATCGCGATGAAGGACCGGGAGAAGGAGCTTCTCAAGCAGGCTTCCGAAAACGCGGGGCCGGCTGCTGCCGAAAAAGAGGACTTATCCGGAGGTGAAGAGGAATGAAGAGGATCGCCGGTATTTTTGCGGCGCTGCTCATGGCGCTGAATTTCATGGCTCCCGCCGCGGCGCGGGCCGTCACCGCAGAGGAGACGGATACCGTTTCCGTATACGTCGACTGCGGCGAGGGAGTTTCGCTCGATTATAACGAGGCGGAGTTCGCGTTGAGCCTCACGCCCATGTACGGCATGTACAGGATAGAAAAGAGCAAAACGCTGACGCTCACCGCGTCCTTCGAGGAGGGCTGGACTTTCAGCTCCGAATTCTCCTCGTTCTTCTCCGCACACCCCGAGAGGGTGACCGTCACGGAGAATGCGGACGGCTCCGTCGTATTCGTTTTCAGCGCCGTTAAGGGCGATTTCCTTACAAAGGACGAGCTTGGTACCGTCGGCATATACGCAACTCCCGCAGAGCTGCCCAAGCTCAATATCACGACCGGGATAGCTTTCTCCCAGATCACCAAGGAGGAATGGGTCGACGCGAGCTTCACGCTGACGCTCGGCACGAGGCGGTTCGAAAGCGGCAATTACGAGGGAACGGGCGCCGTAAAGGGGCGCGGCAACACCTCGTGGGGGCAGCCCAAGAAGCCCTATTCGATAAAGCTTTCGTCGAAGGCCTCGCTGCTGGATATCCCCAAAACGAAGAAATACGCCATAATCCCCTCCTGGTCGGACGAATCCCGCCTCAGGAACTACATGGCGTATAAATCGGCGCTCCTGCTCGCGGGGATAGACTACGTCCCCAAATGCGAATTCGTCGAGGCGTATTTCAACGGCGTCTACAACGGCATATATCTGCTCGTCGAAAGGGTAGATATAGAGAAGTCCAAGATCAATATTTCCGAGGCCTCGGCGGACGACCTCACAGGCGGCTATTTCATTGAAAAGGATATCGACGGCAAGATAGATTTCGACGCGGATCAGTGGTTCGACTGCCCCTATTGGGCGAATCAGAGCAAGGATTATTTCGTGCTGAAGACGCCCGAGCCCGACGACGAGACGCTGAGGGCGCAGATGCTCGCCTACCTGACCGACTACATGCAGGCCCTCCACGGAGCCGTAATGGGCACGAGCGGGGAGAGCTATGATAAATATGTAGACACTCCCTCCTGGGCGGATTTCATCATATTCCAGGAGCTTGCGAAGAACATCGACGGCAACCTCAAGACGAGCTGTTATCTCGAAAAGCGTTCGCAGGACGACAGGCTTTACATGACCGCGCCCTGGGATTTCGACCTCGCGTTCGGCAATCCCGCCTGCACGTGGGACAACGCCGACTACACCCATAACGATTATTACGACTGCCCCGACGCGCAGAGCGCATCCGATTTCATGGTGATAAACAGCTCCTGCCCGTGGTTTGATAAGCTCTACGACGATCAGGAGGATTTCCGCAGCGCCCTGCAGGAAAGGTACGCCGGCTACAGGGAGACGCTGATCCCCGAAATGTTCAGGAACCTGCACGAGGGCGCGGCGTATCTCGCCGCCGCCATGCCGCGCGACGAGGCCAAATGGAACAAGGATTTCTCCGCGGGCTACGAATACCTGGCCTCCTGGCTCTCCTCCAGGATAGATTGGCTGGACGGCGTCTGGCTCGATGAAGCGGAGACTATCGACCTCGATTTCGCCCTCAACAAGACGGGCGGCACACTGCATTTCGAAACCTCGGGGAGCTATCCCTTCAGGGGCGTCGTCAAGGACGGCAGGGTCGCGGCGCAGAGCGGCAACGCGGGCGTCAACAGTTCCGACAGCTTCGTTTCGATAACGCTGCAGATGCAGGCGGGCGAGACGCTCTCCTTCGATTACAAGGTAAGCACCGAATCGAATTACGACTATTTCACATTCACAGTCAACGGCGACGAGATTATCAGCTTCGCTGGCGAGCGCGACTGGACGACCTATACCTTCAAGGCAACGCAGGCAGGCAGCTACACGTTCAAATGGAACTTCAACAAGGATTATTCCGTTGCCGGCGGCAGCGACTGCGTGTGGCTCGATAACGTCGATTACTCGGGCGATACGGGCCTCCTCGGCGACGTCAACGGCGATGGCGAGGTGAATATGCAGGACGCGCTGCTGATCGTCCGCTTCTCGATGAGGCTCGACGAGCTTCCCCTGCCGCAGAACGGAGACGTGAACGGCGACGGAGCTGTCGATTCGAAGGACGCGCTGCTGATCGTCCGTTTCGTAATGGGGCTCGGCGAACTTCCCGGCCGCAGAACGGAGGCGTGAAAGGCGGCGCAGCTGTCGATACGAAGGACGCTCCGCTCATGATCCGCATGAGCGTGGGGCTGTAAAGCCCGAACCGAAACATCAAAGCTCCCGCCGTGAAGGCGGGAGCTTTTTATCGTATTAAGCCGAATACCGCCGAACCTCCCGCATAGATTGAATAGCGGAAAAAGGAGGCGGCGGAATGTTCGGGGCGATTTTGGAGTTTTTCAGGAGCATACTGGCGTTCGTGGGCTGCGTCGAAGGGCGCAGCGGCTTTAAGCGCAGGCTCACGAAGGAGGAGGAGGACGGCCTTATCGCGCGCCTTATGGAAGGCGACGAGGATGCTCGGAACGAGCTCATCGAAAGCAACCTTCGGCTCGTCGCGCATATAGCGAAAAAATACCGCGGCAGGGGACGCGATGCGGACGACCTCATCTCCATAGGTTCGATCGGCCTCATAAAGGCGGTATCCACCTACAGCCCGTCCCGCGGGAAGTCCCTCGCGGCGTACGCGGGAAGGTGCATCGAGAACGAGATATTGATGTCGATCCGATCGGAGCGGAAGAGAAGGGGCGAGGTCAGCCTCGAGGAGCCGATAGGCGTCGATAGGGACGGCAACGAGATAACCGTCGGCGACGTGATAGGCACGGACGAGGACTCCGTATTCGGCGAGGCGCTCTCCCGCATTTCTGCGGAGAGGGTGCGCGAGACCGTCGAAAGGGAGCTTTCAGGCAGGGAGCGGCAGGTGATACTGCTTCGTTTCGGCCTCGACGGAGGCGAGCCCCTTCCTCAAAGGGAGGTCGGGAAGCTGCTCGGCATATCCCGCTCGTACGTTTCGCGGATAGAAAAAAAGGCCGTCGGCATACTGCGTGAGAGGATGGAGGAGTGAGAGCACGAAGCTTTCGGGGTTCGACTCCCTTCGTTAAAGGACCAAAGAAAAAGCACCGCCCCACAGCGTCTTGAGTTTTTCCGGAGTATCACCTCGGCGCCTACAGTCGTACGCGCCTCGGCGAAAAGCTGAAAAAGACCCACCGGGTCATTTTCTGCGCTTTTCGGCTTTCGGGGTTCGACTCCGTTCATTAAAGGACCAAAGAAAAAGCACCGCGATGCGGTGCTTTTTCTTTGGTACCTGGTAGGGGAGTCGAACCCCTGTTACCGCCGTGAGAGGGCAGCGTCCTAGGCCACTAGACCAACCAGGCATATTCGTTTTTTGAGACAATGACTATTATACGGATTTTTGCCCCGCTGTCAATAGTTTAACAAGATATATTATTCCTGCGCTTTTACGTATATTTTCAGGGGAGAATATCCAAAAAATTATATTAGATACAATTTAGGGCTTGAAAAGGAAAACCATTGGTGGTACAATATTGCCGTATAAATGGATTTGTGTCCCGACCTATGCGCTTTATGCTGTGGGAAGGCCCACGGTCAATTTTACAAAATATTAAACAGGAGGAAAACCTTATGACTAAGAGAATCATCGGTATTCTCGTCGCGATCCTTATGGTGATGGCTCTCATCCCCATGAGCGCTTTCGCGAAGGCAGCAACCAGGGCGGGCAACGCTCCTGCTGTTTCCAGGGACAAGACCATTCCTACCAGGGATGCCGTAGTTTCCTGGGACTTCGAGGGCGACCTTGAAGGCTGGACAAACGTCGACGCCGACGGCGACGGCTACGTCTGGACTCTCGCTTCCGTCCTCATGGCGGGTTATATCATTCCCGCTTATTCGGGCGAAGACTGCGTTTCGTCCCAGTCCTATGACGGCGACGCGGGCCCGCTGACTCCCGATAACTGGTTAGTCAGCCCCGCTGTTCAGATGGAGACTCTTGAAGACTGCTCCCTCTCTCTCTGGTACTGCGCGCAGGACGCCAGCTATGCCGCTGAGCACTTCCGGGTGTATGCGGGCGTTTCCGCCGACACCTCGGCAATGGTTCCCATCTCCGATGAGATCACCGTTACCGCGTCGAAGGATTCCGGCGCTTGGCTGCAGCTCATCTGCGACCTCACCGACGTTGAGCTTGATGGCTTTAACGGCACGATCTATTTCGCTGTCCGTCACTTCAACTGCTCCGATATGTTCTATCTCAACGTTGACCTGATCGAGGTCATCCCCGAGTCGGACGTTCCTCAGCCCACTGAAGAGCCCGAGCCCACCGAGCCTCCCGCAACTCCCGCAGAGGGCAACACCATCGTTATCCTGAACGTTCCCACCGATCACTGGGAAGACGGTTCCGGCTATCAGATGCTTATTGACGCCGACGCCACCGCGTACGGCACCATCATCCCCGAGAGCGGCGGCCTCACCGAGTCCGGCGGCGCTTCCGCCGAGGTCTACGCCGAGTTCGAGTACAAGATCCCCGAGAATGCCGACGGCGCTCTTGACACGGCCAACATAGTCAGCTGCACGAGCGTTGCGATCGAGATCCCCGCGGGCGTCTACGACTGGTGCATCACCAACCCCACTCCCAACGACCGCGTTTGGATCGCATCCGCCAACGGCAACGTTCCCGGTAGGTACGACAACTACGTCTTCGAGCCGAACATGATCTACGAGTTCACCGTAACTCTTCTCGGCACTAATGACGCTGTCAACGTGACAATCACCAGCGCCATCCCCACCCTCAACGACGCTCTTAACGTCGAGGGCGGCAGCCTCAACTTCGAGACCGGCGAAGATTACCCCTGGGAGACCTTCGAGGACGGCGACCGTCTCGCCGCATGGTCCACCAATAAGGGACAGAGCAGCACCACCTCCTATGTCACGACCACCGTCTACGCGCTGGCCGGCGACACGATCGCCTTCGACTTCATGGCCTGGGGCGAAGGCTCCAGCTCATTCTGGGATAAGTGCGAGTTCATAGTAAACGGCGAAACCGTAAAAGAGTGGGGCGCCTACCAGAACAACGATTGGGAAGGCTACATCCACGAGTTCGAAGAGGACGGCACCTACACCCTGACCTGGTCCTACTCGAAGGACACCTCCGTCAACCCCACAGGCGACTACTTCGCCGTTGACGAGGTCGAGTTCACCACCTCCTTCGATCCCCTTGACGCCGCGCTGAACAAGCAGGGCGGCAGCCTCCACTTCGAGACCGAGGGCGATTATCCCTGGATCACCGCCACCGAGGGCGACCGCAACTACGCCATGAGCGGCAACGCGGGCGTACACAGCAGCACCTCCACCCTTACCCTTAACGTCGAGGGCTTCGAGGGCGACACCCTCGTCTTCGATTACAAGGCATGGGGCGAGTCCAGCTCCTACGGTACGATCTATGATAAGTGCCAGTTCATAGTCAACGGCGAGGTCGAAGAGACCTGGGGCGCCGAAGACAACGACTGGACCAACTACACTTACATCCTCCCGTATGACGGCGCATACGTGTTCACATGGTCCTACACGAAGGACAGCTCCGTCAGCGCCACCGGCGACTATTTCGCCGTTGACGAGGTAGAATTCAACACCACCGGCGAGCCCAACCTCATCATCTCCGAGATCGACGTTGAGGGCTTCTCCGCTCCCATGCCCGGCACCACTCCTGCCGATTACGCCGAATACGGCGTTCCCGCTCACGCTCACTACAGCGTTGAAAACGTCGAGTGGTGGGATGAGGAAACCCAGGACTACATGGCTGCCGACGCCGAGTTCGTCGAGGGCAACATGTACTCCGTACGCTTCACCGTAGTTCCCGAGGAAGGCTATTCCTACATCTCCGAGGTCGACGGCTACCTTGATATGTACATCAACGGCGGCGCCGACATGGTCGACTACGAGAACTCCGAGCGTTTCGACGCCTACACCGCCTACGTCTGGTCCAAGCCCGTAGAGTGCGGCGTCTCCGAGCTTGACATGGCTCTCAATATCGAGGGCGGCAAGATCCACTTCGAGTCCGAGGGCACGTATCCCTGGGTAGTCGTCAATGCTGACGGCCGTATGTACGCCAAGTCCTCCAACGAGGGCGCTTCAAGCTCCGCCTCCGTCGTTACCGCTACGGTCGTTGCCAACGAGGGCGACGTCTGCATGTTCGACTTCAAGGCCTGGGGCGAAGGCACCAGCACCTTCTGGGATAAGTGCGAATTCATAGTAAACGGCACCACAGTAAAGTCCTGGGGCAAATACGACAACGATTGGGAGGGCTACGTCTACTTCTTCCCGTCTGCCGGCACCTACACCCTGACCTGGTCCTACTCGAAGGATTCCTCCGTCGACCCCGAAGGCGACTACTTCGCAGTTGACAACGTCTTCGTAGGCGAGCCCGCTCACGTTGAAGAGATCACCTGTGAGCCTCTCGACATCCCCATGAACCGCGGCGCCAATATCGTCTACACCGTGCTCCCCGAGAACGCGGTCAACAAGAACGTTACCTTCACCAGCGCCGACCCGTCCATCGCTACCGTAGATAGCAACGGTTACGTATTCGGCGTTGCCGAGGGCGAGGTAGACGTTACAATCGCCTCCGTCGACAATCCTGAAGTCACCGCGATCTGCCGCGTCACCGTTACCGACACCGGTCTCACGGCTGCTCAGATCTACGGCATGGCGACCTACGACTTCGATGGCGCTCTTGACAACAACTGGATCACCTTCACCGACGTAATGCCCGGCAACGTCAGCAGCATCGGCGCGTCTCCCGAGGCTTTCGCCGCTGCTTATGCTTACGGCACCGTATTCGTCTATACCCAGACGGGCGGCTTCGGCACCGCTTCCTTCGATGATATTACGAATCTCAACGTTACCGAAGGCGTCTATACCGCCGGTACCCTCACCTCGATGACTTTCGACTATACGAGGGGCTGCCTGTTCGCCGTTTCCGCCGGTGAAGAAGACTCCATGCTCGTCCTTGTCGATCCGTCCTCCGGTGAAGTCGAGGAGATCGGCTTGCTCGATCAGCATATCTTCGGTCTCTGCGTTGACGAGGAAGGCAATGGCTACGGCGTCGACAACAGCGGCAACTTCTACAGCGTAGATCTTGATACCGCCGAGATGACCGTTATCGGCAATACCGGCGTGAGCTGCGGTTACGTACAGGATATCTGCTACGACTTCAACACCGGTGATATCTACTGGGCGCAGATCGAGAGCGAGACCGCTCACGGCCTCTACCGCATCAACAAGAACGACGGCTCCGCTGAAGAGCTCGGCACCATCGGCGCCGAGGGCATGGAGGTCGTCGGTATGTTCATCATCCCCAATGAGGAACCCGAAGCCGGCGACGCTTCCGTTGAGTCCATCACCATCAGGCCCGAAGAGGTCGAGATCCGTGTTGGCGAAGAATTCCAGTTCTCCTGCACCATCAAGCCCTTCAACGCCTCCAACAAGGACGTTGAGTGGACCGTTGACGACGAGGATGTCCTTGCCGTTGATCCCGACGGCAGGATCGTCGGCCTTATGGAAGGCGTTGCGACGGTAACCGTCACCTCCATGGAGAATCCCGAGATCAGCGCTTCCGCCATCGTGACCGTACTGCCCTCCATGGGCGAGATCATCGAGGGCTACTTCTTCGAGGAAGAGGCTGAGGTCAATGAGTGGACCTTCGTCGATAAGGACGGCGACGGTTACAACTGGATGTGGAACATTGCCACCGGTTGGAACCTGACTCCGTATGAGGGCTCCGGCATCATCTGCTCCGAGTCCTATCATAACAGCGAGACCGGCTCCGGCGGCACCGCTCTCAATCCCGATAACTGGGCGATCAGCCCCGCCATCGAGCTTCCCGCCGGCACCGCGACCGTTACGCTCTATGCTGCCGGCCAGGATGCCGATTGGGCTTCCGAGGTATTTGCGATCTACGCAGGCACTACCGCCGATCCCGATGAGATGACGGCTGTTTCTGAGGACTTCACCGCGACCGGCGAGTACATCCAGTACACCGCGGATCTGTCCGATTTTGCCGGCCAGACCGTCTACATCGCGATCCGCCACTACAACGTCACCGATATGTTCATCCTCAACGTTGACCAGGTCGAGATCTGGTCCAACGAGGGTGACGAACCCGGCGAACCCATCTGGGGCGACGCCAACGGCGACGGCGAGGTCACTTCCGCGGACGTCCTGCTCGTCATGCGTTACGCTCAGGGCCTTGACGATATCGACGAGGAGAATCTGCCTTGGGTCGACGTCAACGGCGACGGCGTTGTCAACATGGCCGACGCTCTGCTCATTGCCCGTTACAACATGGGCATCATCGATCACTTCCCCGTGGAAGAGGTCGAGGAGCCCCTTGACTAATAGGCTGACTGAGTAAAACTCAATATTGGGCCCGCCCTTCGGGGCGGGCCCTTTATCGTTGAAAAAACCAAGCAAAATCACAGAAAACGCCTTGACGCGCATGCGTGCGGGATAGTATAATCAAAAGTAAGCATGCATTCGGCATTTCATCATTACGAAAAGAGGTAGCAAAAGTGGATCGTCTCAAAAAAATCCTGGCAGTGCTGCTGGCTCTTATTATGGGCATCCTGCCCACGCTCGGCGCCATGGCTTCGGAGGGCCTCTTCATTACGAAGGACGCGCCCGCCGATTCCGATTACGACGGCATCCCCGACGTTTACGACGCGGCGCCCAACAGCAACGTATTCACCGGCAGAATGAAGAGCGGGCATGACGGCACGACTTCGGTCAGCTACACGATGGATCTGCGCGCCTTCTTTGCGCCGAATACCGAGTACAGGCCGGATATTGCGACCGTTTCCGTCATAGGCAGCGCGCTCGCTTATTACACGGAGAGCCCCATTGAGACCTACGTGACGTATGATACCGCCCAGACTTGGGAGGGCGGCACGGCGTCTACGGTCGACGGCGTTCAGCTTTTGCAGCTTCACGGCTTCAAGGACGTCAAGGATTACACGCTCGATTCCTACGGCGACGACGATATCTGCGAAATGATAATCGGCCACAACACCGTTACGTACGACGGAATGACCAAGGTCATTGTCGCCATATTCGTCCGCGGCACCGAGCCCACCTCCGAGGAGGAGTGGAGCAGCAACTTCAACGTGGGCGATCTCGTCCGCTTCTTCGACGAGTACGATTCCGTTGAGGGCAAATCCCCCCGCCAGAGGAACGACGACTGGACGAGGAAGACCAATCACCGCGGCTTTGACGTCTGCGCGACGAGGCTCCTCAACTACCTCAAGACCTATTATTTCGACGGATTCATAGCTCCGGCCCTTTCCGCAGAGGAAGAGGCGAGCGTCGCCTACTGGCTTACCGGACATTCCAGGGGCGCGGCGGTAGCGAACCTCATGGCCTCCTATCTTGTGGACGAGGGCGAGGAGGTATTCGCCTATACCTTCGCGGCTCCTTACAACACGGCCAACACCGAGGCCTCCGCGGCGAAATACGACTGCATATTCAACCTCGTCAACAGCAACGACTTCGTGCCCACGCTGCCGATGCCCGAATGGGGCTTCACCAGATACGGCAAGACGGCGCTCGTCGACGCTTCCCAGTGGGCGAGCCAGATAAAGTCCGCCACCGGCGAGGATTACGACGGCAAGTATCTCACCCAGAGCGATATCAATACGATGCTCGCCAAGTTCACCTGCATCACTGGCGAAAACTCCGACAGGAACAACCCCGGCAAGATTCTCGGCTGGCGCGAGGTATACGTATATCACTGCGGGCATGACCACGCGGGCGAGACGAACGGCAATTATCAGTCCACGACTTTCCGCGCATGGGGCATATTTGGGCCCTATGAGAGCGATTATAATAACAAATACGCCGTCCGCCTCCGGAAATACAGCTATTGGGACGGCGGCATCTGCCAGACGCCCGCCTACTGCATGCAGGTATTGGTCGAGCTGATGGTCGGCGTCGCGAACGGCTCGTACCTCAGCTCGGGCTGGACCTATCTTACCAGCAACAAGCTCGCCGACAAATTCGATTTCGATAAGCAGAGCCTCATCTCCTACGCGACGAAGCTCACCGAGCCGCATTTCATGGACACCTATTCGGTCATCCAGGCGCAGATCAACGCCGCGGGCGATCCCGGCGCAAGGTTCCATACGCTTTCCTATTACACCGCGGAGAACGCGGACGGCGGCAGACCGGCGCATACGCACACCTACACCTACGTCCCGTACGAGGGGCATGAGCCCACCTGCGACGCCGAGGGCTTCGGCTACCGTTACTGCATCTGCAGCGAGGCGAACGCCGATTATTACGACGATTACCAGAAGAACGTCGTAATCCCCGCGCTCGGCCACGATTGGGGCGCGCCCGAGTACGTCTGGAGCGCAGATCATTCCACCTGCACGGCGACTCATACCTGCACGCGCGATTCCTCCCATACCGAGACGGAGACCGTCGGATCCGTTTACTCCGTCGTGACGGAGCCCACGGCAAGCGCGCCCGGAACGGCTGCCTACACGGCGACCTTCACTAAAGAGGGCTTTACCACGCAGGTGTTCGAGGTCGAGCTTCCGATGCTCGCCGGCTTCACCGTGACCTTCGTCGATCACGACGGTACGGTCCTGAAGACCCAGCGGGTAGGGGAGGGCGAGAGCGCCGCCCCGCCCGAGAACCCCTCGAGGGAGGGCTATACCTTCGTCGGCTGGGACGGCGACTACACTAACGTGACCGCCGACGTGACGATCACCGCGCAGTACGTTATCAACACCTACCGCCTCACGATCTACTACGTTTATGAGGACGGCACTGCCGCCGCTTCGCCCTATATGCAGACCTATGAATACGGCGCTTCGTATTCGGTAACGAGCCCCGTTATCACGGGATACGCGCCGGATATCGCCGAGGTCTCCGGCGTCATGGGCGCGGGCGGAGTCGAGATCACCGTCACATACGTGAAGGTCAACCTCCGCGGCGACGTCGACTGCGACGGCGACGTCGATTTCGAGGACGTCTCCGCCTTCTACGCGTTCATACTCAACAAGACGACGCTAACCGTGCAGGGCCTTATCAACGCCGATATGAACGGCGACGGGCTCGCAAACACCGCCGATATTTCGCTGATCTACAGGGCATTGCTGGATATTGACTGACGATCGGTACAAAAAGGCTCCGCGGAAGCGGAGCCTTTTCGCTTTTTATATTCTTTGCGGCTGTTGAAAAAGCCTTGTGTTTGCGCTATAATGTAAACAACCCAAATATGGAGATTTTTGTATGGAGGTACATCATGATACAGTTTGACCTTATCCGTTCCACCGATCCCGAGCTTTGCGATTATATGGAGCAGGAGCTCGCCCGTCAGCGTGACCATCTTGAGCTCATTGCATCTGAGAACTTCGTTTCCGAGACCGTTATGGCCTGCATGGGCAGCCATCTTACCAACAAGTACGCCGAGGGTTATCCCGGAAAGCGTTATTACGGCGGCTGCGAGAAGGTCGACATGGTCGAAGACCTCGCAAGGAACAGGGCGAAGCAGCTCTTCGGTGCGGATCACGCCAACGTTCAGCCCCATTCCGGCGCGCAGGCCAACCTCTCCGTTTACTTCGCGCTTCTTAATCTCGGCGACACTATCCTCGGCATGAACCTCTCTCACGGCGGCCATCTTACCCATGGCAGCCCTGTCAACATGAGCGGTAAGTATTTCCATTTCGTTCCCTACGGCGTTTCCGAAGTCGACGAGCGTATCGATTACGACGAGCTCGAGAGGCTTGCCGTTGAGAACCAGCCCAAGATGATCGTTGCCGGCGCAAGCGCTTACCCCAGGGCGATCGATTTCGAACGCATCTCCGAGATCGCGCACAAGGTCAACGCCATTTTCATGGTCGATATGGCTCATATCGCCGGCCTTGTAGCCACAGGTCTGCACATGAACCCCGTTCCCTATGCGGACGTCGTGACCTCCACCACCCATAAGACCCTTCGCGGTCCCCGCGGCGGCATGATCCTCTGCAAGGAGCA
>JAILRE010000053.1 GCA_024698505.1 Clostridiales bacterium
GGCTTTTTGATCATTTTAAGCAAAGAAAAAACCGGGTTGGAAAACCCGGATTTTTGGTGCGGTCGATGGGACTTGAACCCATACGGTCTCCCATACGCCCCTCAAACGTACGCGTCTGCCTGTTCCGCCACGACCGCAAAATTTGATTGCGAATGGTATTATAACTCGTCGATCGACGGTTGTCAACACCCAAAAACCATTTTTCAATGTATATTATCAGGCGCGGGAAGTCACATCATCTGCAAAAACGAGGCCGCGTTGGGATCGAGCGAAAGCTCGCTCGGCCCGTGCGCCGTGAGCTCGTAATGCCCCTGGCAGGCGATCATGGCCGCGTTGTCGGTGCAGTAGCGCATATCGGGACGGCAGAACCTTATGCCGTACCTGTCGCACTCCCTCTGCAGCCTTTCGCGGAGCGCGGTATTCGCGGAGACGCCGCCCGCCAAGGCAAGCGTCGAAAGCCCGGCCTCCCTCGAGGCTCTGACGGATTTTTTCGTCAGCGCGTCGGTCACTGCCCTCTGGAAGGAGGCGGCAAGATCGGCCCTGTTCACCTGCTCGCCCTTCTGCTCGGCGTTGTGGAGTATGTTGACGACGGCGGTCTTTATGCCGGAGAACGAGAAATCGAAGCCCTCGCCTTCGTTGAAAGCGGTATGCAGGCGGAAAGCCTCGGGATCGCCGCCCTTGGCGAGCTTCTCAAGCTCGGGCCCGCCGGGGTAGGGGAGGCCCATTGCCCTTGCGACCTTGTCGAACGCCTCGCCCGCGGCGTCGTCCCTCGTGCGGCCGATGAGCGTGAAATCGGTGTAGCCGTCTACCCTCACGATATGGCTGTGCCCGCCCGATGCGACAATGCACATGAAGGGCGGCTCGAGATCTGGATAGGTAATGTAGTTCGCGGCGATATGCCCCGTAATATGATCGACGCCGACGAGCGGCTTTTCCAGCGCGTAGGCGAGCCCCTTGGCGTAGCTGACGCCTACGAGCAGCGCGCCTATGAGCCCCGGACGGTAGGTGACGGCTATCGCGTCGATATCGTCGAGCGTCACGCCCGCGTTTTCGAGCGCGGCGCGAACGACGGAGCCGATCCTTTCGGTATGGCTCCTCGAAGCGATCTCCGGCACGACGCCGCCGTAAAGACGGTGGACGGGGATCTGCGTATGCACGGCCGTGCCCAATACCTCCCTGCCGGCTCTTACGACCGCAGCTGCGGTCTCGTCGCAGGAGGATTCGATCCCGAGCATGAGGGGCGCGGGATCTTCGCGGTATTCGGCCGCCTTTTTGACTGCGGATTCACGATAGCTCATGTTTTTTCCGGGTGTATGCAAGGTAGATCATGCTCAAAACCGCGCCGCCGCCGACGAACAGCGCGGCGTACGTGCCGAGCATGCCGGTAAAGTCGGCGAAGAGCTCCGCGGGACAGATCCTTATCATGCGGCTCTCCGCGGGATCGAACGTGGAGCTTTCCAGATCGAGGAAGACCACGTGGAACGTCGTCCAGAAGGAATCGAAGTCGATGACGATCCATACGGCGAGCGCGATGACCAGGACCAGCGCGGCGATGAACGCGATGAGATAAGTCTTTGCGAAGAGGCGAAGCGCCTGCTTCCTTTTTCGGATAACGAGAACCGCGAGCGCGGCGGCGGACAGGACGAGGCAGACAGCCCCCGACCAAAGTATCGCCCTCGTCAGGCGGCGGACGTCCCGCATATGGGAGAGCTCGCGCTCGTTGAAGAACGGCACTTCGGCGCCGTCCTCCTCTATCGTGACGTCCAGATCCTTGGCTCTGCCTGTGGAGTAATACATCATCCGCGCGAGCACGCGGGAGGCGTCCTCCGCAGAGATGCCGTATTCGTAATAGACCGAGTTTTCAAGCTCGCAAAGGTACTCCTTATAGAGCCAGCCCGTGCGGTTGAATATGATGTTCACCGATACCGTGAGCAGCCCGAACAGCATCATGAGCGCCGCGAGCACGGCGATTATCCTTTCGTAAGCCTTCATAAAAGAGCTCCCGCCTCCTCGACGAGGCGCCTGTGCGCGGCAAAGGCCCTTGCAAGGTATTCCTCGGGCCCCATGCCGAAATAGGGATCCTCCTCCCTGGGAAGGAGCGCCTTGCCGAATTTATCGGTGAGCGGATGCTCTATCTCAAGGCTCCACGCGCCGGTATAGGCGCTGTCGATGAGTTCCTTCGCGACGTTCGCCCAATCCTCGTTCCCGTCGTAGGGGATGAGGTGCTCGTCCTTATTGCCGCGGTTGTCGTGCAGATGCACGGCCTTTATGCGCGGAGCGAAGTCGCGGCAGATGCGCGTGCCGGGGCAGACGTAGTGGTTGTGGCCCGCGTCGAAGCAGACGCCAACCCTGCTTGAATCGGAGCGCGCCATCATCTCGTAAAGGCGCGAAACGACCTTCAGATTCTCGAATGCGAGATCGACGTTCGCCCTTTCCGCCACCTCGACGAGGCGCATGAACCTCGAAAAGCCCAGCTCGTTGGAGGCGGGCGGTTCGCTCGTCCTCGTAAGATGCACCACCAGTGTCGGCACGCCGTAAACGCCCGCTTCTGCGACGAGGCCCATAAGCTCCTCGCAGTAATGCTCGCCCTCCGCACCGTCCAGCCAGAGCGAATTCATGTTTGCGAACTGCAGATGCGCGTTCTCGACCATAAGACCGTGCTTATGCGCGGTCTCGACCTTCTTGGGTATGGACGGCTCGTAGGCGGATTCGACGGCCCACCAGAGCAGGACGGACTCGAAGCCTGCGCCTTTTATCAGGCGGAGCCGGTCGTCAAGCTCCAGCGGGTACCCGAACCAGCCCGCCATTGCGGGGGTGGGATCAAACATTCTTTTCGTTTTCCTTTTCTTTAAGGAACGCGTCGAGTATCGCCGCGCCCGCAGCCACGAACTTCGAGCAGGGCTTGGGCGCTTCCTCGGTAACGAGCGCGTGCGGACGCCCCGCGAAACCAGGGGCGATCTCATCCTTGAGAACGGCGCAGGTCAGCGAGCCGAACTCCTCGCGGAAGCGGGAGATGAGCTTCTGCCCGTTCTCGTAGACCTGCTTCTTGCGGTCAAGATCGGTCACGTCGTCGTAGCCGTCGATAAGCCCGTAGGCAACGAGCATGCCCGTCACGGCGCCGCAGGCGTTTTCGTGCGAGCCGGAGAGCCCGCCGCCGAGATCCGAAGCGGCGCGAAGGAGCGTCCTCTCGTCGGCGCCTGTGACGTCGCAGAAGGCGCAGAGCACCGCCTGGGCGCAGTTATAGCCCGAAAGGTGCAGCCTTATCGCGCGCTCGACCCTTTCCGTTCTGATCAGCTCAGCCATTTTTGACCTCTTCCCCGCAGAGGGACGCGGCCAGCTTATCGAGCCAGCTTCCTTCGAAGAGCTCTATGAGGCCCGCGTCGGAAGCCGCGGCAAGCTTCGGGTTGATGGGAAGCTTGGCGACGTTGAGTATGCCGTAGGTCTTCGCGATATCGTCAACGTGGCTCTCGCCGTAGATATTATGCTTTGCGTGGCAGTCGGGGCACTCGAAATAGCTCATGTTCTCGACGATGCCGAGTATGGGGATATTCATCATGCCGGCCATCTTGACGGCCTTTTCGACTATCATGGAGACGAGCTCCTGCGGGCTGGTGACGACGATTATGCCGTCAACGGGCAGGGACTGGAACACCGTGAGTGGCACGTCACCGGTTCCCGGAGGCATATCGACGAACATGAAATCGACGTCCTTCCAGATGACCTCGGTCCAGAACTGCTTGACCGTCCCCGCAATGACGGGGCCGCGCCAGACGACGGGATCCGAGGGGTTTTCAAGCAGAAGGTTGATCGACATAACGTCTATGCCCGTCCTCGTCTTGACGGGATAGATGCCGAAACCGTCGGCCTCGGCGGAGCGGCCTTCGATGCCGAAGAGCTTGGGGATCGAGGGGCCGGTGATGTCTGCGTCGAGCACGGCGGCCTTGAAGCCCGCCCTCTGCATGATGGTGGCCATGAGGGAGGTGACGAGGGACTTGCCAACGCCGCCCTTGCCGCTGATGACGGCGATGACCTTCTTCACGCTGGAAAGCTCGTGGGGTTTCTCAAGGAAGCTTTTGGGATCTCTCGAGGCGCAGTTTTCACCGCATGTACTGCAGTCGTGAGTGCAATTTTCGCTCATAGAGAATATCTCCTTATTTGTTTTATGATTCAATTATAACCCAACCGCCCTGCTTGTCAAGCGATATGGGCGCTATATACATTTTTGCCCGCGGGTACTTGTACATAACGCCAAAGTATGTTATAAATATATTGAGAAAAAATGACGACGGAGGTCCTGTATGCGAGATTTTCACGAATGCTCCTGGAGCGAGGGAACGGAGGCCGTGATGGCGCTCCTGCCGAGGCTCACCGTTCTTCGCGGCATGCTCGAGGCCAAGCCCATGCGCGAGCTAAAACGGCTCTGCGAGGCGGTTATAGACGGCGATATAAGAACCGCCGCGGACGCCTGCTTCTCCATGACGAGCGCGCTTCTTCGCGGCAACTACCGCCGCATGAGCGGGGATCTTTTCAAGGACTTCATACTGCATAAGCTCCTGCTCGAGCCGCATCCCTTCGCGCGGATGGCGGCCTCGAACCGCCTTGACGAGGCGCTCTACAACGGCATAAAGGACGATATGGACGTCCTTTACAGCCTCAGGGAGCTCACGGGGGAGACGCTTTACAGATTCATTCAGGACAGATACAAGGAGCTTCGCCAGAAAACCCGTCCCAACAGGGATTCCGCCGCGAGGCTCGCCGAAGCCGCGTGGGGCGGCAGCGCGGTCAGGCCCGCGGAGGGCGACAACATGCTCCCGCAGCCCGCGCTTCCCGTGTTCCTGCCCGCCGGCGCGCCGTCCTGGCATTACGGCGAGGAGGAGCTGCGCGACAGCTACGCCGCCGACGAGGCGTTGGAGGAGATGTACCACCGCCTGCTCGAGAGCGAGCTCGACTGGTCCACCATGGCGGAGGACGTTTGGAACTTCTTCGCGGCATACGGCTGCGGCGCGTTCCTAAAGGAAAGGCTCTTCATGTGGCGAAGGGGCGGCCTTTTCCCGATGGACGATCTTCGCATATCGGGCGCCTTCCCGCTCATGGAGAACGAATACCGCGTCTGCCTCGATCACTGCATCGCCTTCATGCGGGGCGACAGCGCCGAACCCATGATGATCACCGGCGGCGAGGGTATGGGCAAGACCACGCTGCTCTTCTCGCTCGCGGACGAGCTTCCCGAGATGCGCTTCGTCTACGCTCCGGGCGTAAGGAACATGACCGAGCTCTGCTCGCTCTTCAACATACTCAAGGATCAGCCCCTTAAATTCATGGTCGCGCTCGACGATACCGATATCCAGGGCTTCGCGGTGAGGACGATCCCCGTGAACGTACTGCTCGTCGCCGCCTCGGGGCAGAGGACGGCTGGCGGAGTATTCACAAAGCGCGTGATCCTCGCCCAGCCGCGGCTCGACGGCTTTGCCGATATGGTGCAGAGGCTGCTTGACGCGGAGGGCGTGAACCTCCCCAGAGAGATAGTAAGGAGCGCATGCGTCGATCATCAGGTCGATTCCAAGGGCGAGCTCACGGTGGCCGCCGCCGTCGCCGTGGCGGAGAGCCTGAAAGGCTGACGCAAAAACATGGATATAGTTTTTACAGATAATACAAACTTTTCCCGCAACAGGGAGGAAAGGGAAGCTATGAACAGTGATAATGTCGATGTCCGCACACGCACGGAAGGGAGCATATTCGATCCTCAGCAAAAAAAAGCTGATGTTACTATCGTGGTCAATAGTTGTGATAAGTATGAGGACGCTTGGCATCCGTTCTTTGAATGTCTATGGCATTTTGCAGGGGAGCTCCCGTATCCGATCATTCTGAATACAGAAACGAAGCAGTATAAGTCTCAGCACTATGATGTTATCTGCGTTAATACGCATAAGCGGTTTCGCGCTCCGACCTGGAGCGAACGATTCATGAACGTGTTGGGAAAAGTTGAGACAGAATTCGTATTTTTCCTGCTTGATGACTATTTTCTTGAAGACCGATTTGATATGGAACGCTTTGAGAAAGTCGTTTCATATATGAGGGAACACCCTGATGTCGGGATTGTGGATATCTGTCCGCATTGGGCAGAATCAGCTGAAGAGGCTGCGCTTAACAAAGTCAAATACAAAAACGCTGAAGACAGCTTTGTCGTACGAAACAGAGAGTCGTTCAACATTACCTGTACCCCCAGCGTATGGAGAACGGAAGCACTCAGATCGTTGATCCGTCTGCATGAAGATGTGTGGGACTTCGAGATCTATGTTGGCGCTAGAGCGAAACAACAAGGGTATAAGGTCGTAAGGTATAACACGAGAACCCCTGCTGTTTACGAGTATGATTATCAGGTTTGGAGCGGGATGGGAATCACTGCCGGGAAATGGCTTCCCAGGAACAGGGCATTCTTCGAAAGCCTTGGGATCAATGTCGATTATGATCGACTCGGAATACTGAACGTATCTTCGCAGGACGAACTTCGCAGGATGAATCGATCGAACCTTATAACGATGATAAAAAAGATTCCCAGAAAAATTCGAAAGAAGATCACTCGAAAGAAATCTTTGCGGTAATGCCCGCTCATAAAACGAAATAATGGGGGAGTGAGAACGGGAAAAAACCATATCCCGGGCTCGCTCCCCGTTCTTGAAAAAAAGTTTGTTACCTTTTTGCGGTTTTGACGTCTTTATAGGTGAAGGGAGAAAGCGGATGCGCGATCCTGACATAATAAAGCTTTTCTTCTCCCGATCGGAGGACGCGATAACGTTCTCGCGCATGAAGTACGGCGCGTACGTCGCCTCCGTCGCAGGGCGCATACTTCGCGACCCGCGCGACGCGGAGGAGGCCGTGCAGGACGCGTTCCTTGCGGCGTGGAACTCCATCCCCCCGAACGAGCCCGAAAAGCTCGGCGCGTACCTTTGCCGCCTCGGCAGGAACGCTGCGCTGGATCTTTTTAGAAGGAACAGGAGCAAGAAGCGCGGCGGGGGAGAGACCGATCTCGCGCTCGACGAGATGGAGGAGCTGATCGCCGGCGGGAGCGCTCCCGAGGAGGCCGCCGAGCGGAAGGCGATAACGGAAACGATAAACTCGTTCCTCAGGGAGCTGCCCGGAAAAAAGCGCAGGATATTCGTTCAGAGGTACTGGTACCTGATGAGCGAGGAGGAGATCGCGAAGGAGCATCTTATGAGCAAGGCTGCCGTCGCGATGCAGCTCATGAGGATGCGCGCTTCCCTCAAAGAAATGCTTGTAAAGGAAGGTCTGTATCATGGATAACGAAAAAATGACCGACGTAATGGCCGATATAGACCCCGCTTTTATCGAGGAGGCCAGACCCGGCAGGATGAAGCGCGTGCTTCGAACGGTCGGTTCTGTCGCAGCCGCGCTCGTGTTCTGCGCGGGGCTGTCATTCGTCGTACCGAAGCTCCTGAAAAGCGGCGCGGACGACCACACCGCCTACGGCGCCCTCCCGACTGAAAGCGTAAAAAACGATCCGGCCCAGGGCGAAAATACTTCCGGCGGTATCGGAGGGGAAGGCTCCGTACGTCCTTCCGAGCCCGTTTTACAGAACGCACATATCGCCGGTGCGACCGAGGACCCGCAGGCGCCCGGCAAACTCGACGGAGACGCTGTCGGCTACTTACTTCCGGCGGGTATGGATTTCTGCTTGACCCAAATGACCATAGATGAGGCCGCATCCCGCTTCAATTACATCGTGACGGCGGTGTGCAGGGGCTCCGCCGACGAAGCGAATATCTACCCGTTTACCGTCGCGGACTCCTTCGGGAAGTCTTTAGAGGGCGATATAGAGGTCTGCATACCGGACTATTCGAACACCTCGCTTGCGGACGGCTTCCGTCCCTCGGAGGGGAGCGAATACCTCCTCTTCCTCTCGAGGCGCGCGAACGTCATGAACGGCAGGGAATACTTCCTCGCCGAGCAGACTGTCGGCCGTGAAAACGGCAGGAACCATATTTTCGATATCGCCGACATGACCTATGACGAGCTTATAGCCGCCATGCCCGGCGTCATCGCCGAAAATCCCTGCACCGAGCCCGATGAGATAATAGGAGATTTCATAAGGTCCGACGATCCCGAGGTCATATTCGAGGGCTCCGACGCGGTGCTCCTCGCAAAGGTCGTCTCCATGACGAGGCCGATGTTCGCCCCGCTCACGTACGACGGGGACTGGATCCTTTTGGAGATCGAAAGAACGGTCAAGGGCGACGAAGCGAAGATAGAAGCTTTGATACTCCGCGCGAAAGAGTTCCCTTCCGCCGTGCCCTGCGCTCTGGTCCCCGCGGGCTCCGTTAAGGAGGGCGAGACCATGGTATTCTGCTTCACCCTCATCGAAGGGACCGGCCCTCTCATTGTATCCGCACCCAACGCGATCTTCTCCCCCGATTCAAGCGAGGGAAGACTGCTGCTGAATAAATAAGAAGAACAAGGAGTAAGAGAAATGAAGATCAAACGCATTCTTTCTGCGATACTCGCTTTCGCGATGCTGCTGTCAGCCGGCATACTGACCGGCTGCAAGGAAACGGTCGGGTCCGACGAGCCGGCTCCCACCGAGCAGACGGGCGCAAATGAGCCCGGAAAGCCCGATCCCACCGAAAAGCCCGATCCCTCCGATCTGCTGGTTTGCGCCCCCGAAAAGAGGGAATACGTACAGCACGCCTCCGCTCAGAAGGACGATGATTACGAAGGCGACTGGAATGCCTTCGCCGCGCGCGACGAGCTCTGGCGCGCCGCCCTCACGGAGCGCAGATTGGCGGCGCTGAAGGTCCTTCCCATGGGAGACTTCGCCGGCAGGCTCACAGAACAGCTTATAAAGGAGAACGAGGGCAGGAACATCATCTGGTCGCCCGTTAACGTCTACCTCGCGTTCGCCATGCTCGCCGAGACTTCCGACGGCGAGACGAGGGCGCAGATACTCGATCTGCTTGGCGTTTCCGATATAAATGCGCTCAGGAACACCGCCTCCGCCCTCATCAAGGCCGAGAGCAACGACGACGGCGTGAACACGAGCCTCGTCGCCAATTCGCTCTGGCTCAACAAGTATTGGGGCTTCTATGATGATACGCTCCGTATCCTCGCCGACAATTACGGCGCATCCTCCTATTGGGGCGATCCCTCCGATCCCGCCATGACCGAGGCGCTGCAGAACTGGCTCAACGAGAACACCGGAGGCCTGCTTGAAGAAGCCGCGAAGAACGTAAGGCTCGAGCCCTCGACGGTGCTCGCCATAGCCTCCACCATCTATTTCAAGACCGCGTGGGCGGACGAGTTCAACAAGGACCTTACGAAGAAGGATATCTTCCACGCGATAGGCCGCGAGATCGAATGCGACTTCATGCACACTTCCATCAGCCAGCACGACAGCCTCTATTATAAGGGCGAGGGCTTCAGCGCGACATATCAGGCGCTGAGGAGCGAATCCAACAGCGTGTGGTACCTCCTTCCCGACGAGGGCGTCAGCGTTGAGGAAATGCTGAAAAACGGCGGCATGGACTTTATAGGTTCCTGCTTCGAGGGCGCCTCAGGCGGCAAGATAATAAGGCTCACCGCCCCCAAGATGGACGTCTCCTCCGAGCTCGATCTCGTAAGCGCGGTCAAGGCTCTCGGCGTGACGGACTGCTTCGCGCCCTCCAAGGCCGATTTCTCCCCGCTTTCTCCCAACCATGAAGGCCTCTGGGTCGATCAGATCAAGCACGCCGCGAGGGTCAAGACCGACGAGGAGGGCATCGAGGCTGCGGCCTTCACCGTGATGGTGATGTGCGGCTCCGCCTACATCCCCGACCCCGAGATAATCGACTTCACGCTCGACCGTCCCTTCGTGTTCGTCGTGACCGGCGTCTCCGACCAGCCCCTGTTCATCGGCGTCGTGAACAACCCGGTAGAATAAACTATGGCATGATTCGAAGCTCCGAAACAGCGGGAGCGTACCGGATTAGAAAAACAACTGTGATCGTATGAAAACAAGCATGGCTTGGAGTTTGTAATTCTCCATTCCATGCTTGTTTATTACAGTTTTCGGGATCATGATCCGCTTCGCGGATAACCCCCTCTTGGTTTTGAGCGATGCTCAAAACCATCTCCCCGTCGCAAGTCACGCGCTGCGTGACTTGCTTACCGAGTTTTCGCAAGCGAAAACTCGCTGTGAAGGCAAAGCCTTCGCGAGCGCGGCTCCCTTTGGCCGCAGACTTGCGTCGCAAACGGGAAGGCTTCGGGATTCGGAAAGTTCAGGGGACCTTTTATTTTTCCGTCGCCTTGTGGAATATCTTCTTGCCCTTCCTGATCTTAACGCCCTCTTTGAACCTCGCCTTCTCGATGACGAGGCCGATGTCCGTCACCTTTTCGCCGTCCACTGCGACGCCGCCCTGCTGGATGAGGCGCCTCGCCTCGCCCTTGGAGGCGGCAAGGGAGCAAGCCAGCATGAGGTCTATCACGTTCATACCCTCCTCGGGGACTTCAAGCTCGGTCGTCGGCATATTGGAATCGTCGCCGCCGCCCGCAAAGAGCGCGTGGCTGGCCTCCTTGGCCTTGTCGGCCTCCTCTTTGCCGTGGACGAGGGAGGTGAGCTCGTAAGCCAAAAGCTCCTTTTTCTCATTGATGCGGGAATCGTCCCACTTTTCGATCTCCTCGATCTCCTCTATGGGGATGAACGTCAGCATGCGGATGCATTTCATGACGTCCGCGTCGCCGACGTTGCGCCAGTACTGGAAGAACTCGAACGGCGTCGTTTTGTTGGGGTCGAGCCACACGGCGTTGCCCGCGGTCTTGCCCATCTTCTTGCCCTGCGAATCGGTGAGGAGGGTTATCGTCATGGCGTGCGCGTCCTTCCCGAGCTTCCTTCTTATAAGCTCGGTGCCGCCCAGCATGTTCGACCACTGGTCGTCGCCGCCGAATTCGAGGTTGACGCCCTTGTTCTTGAACAGCCAGTAGAAGTCGTAGGACTGCATTATCATGTAGTTGAACTCAAGGAAGGAGAGGCCCTTTTCCATCCTCTGCTTGTAGCACTCGGCCCTGAGCATATTGTTGACGGAGAAGCACGCTCCGACCTCGCGCAGGAGCTCGATGTAGTTGAGCTGCAGGAGCCAATCCGCGTTGTTGACCATCTCGGCCTTGCCGGGCCCGAACTCGATGAAGCGCTCCATCTGCTTCTTGAAGCAGGCGGCGTTGTGGTCGATATCCTCCTTGGTGAGCATCTTGCGCATGTCGGTGCGGCCGGAGGGATCGCCTATCATGGTCGTGCCTCCGCCGATGAGCGCAACGGGCTTGTTGCCCGCCATCTGCAGGCGCTTCATCAGAGTCAGCGCCATGAAATGACCGGCGGTGAGGCTGTCGGCCGTGCAGTCGAAGCCGATGTAGAACTTGGCTCCGCCGCTGTTGATAAGCTCCGATACCTTCTCCTCGTCCGTGACCTGAGCTATCAGGCCCCTTGCTTTCAGTTCGTCGTAGATCTTCATATTTTTGTCCTTTCAGAGGGCGCTTTCGGCCCTCTCATTCATTTTTGAATAATAAAACGCCCCTCTTCCTTTCGGAAAAGGGGACGACATAAAACCGCGGTACCACCCCAATTCAGAGCCTTCCATCAAAAGCTCCCTCATTGGCGCGCTGTAACGGGCGTACCCGGCCGCGCCTACTCGGGGATGCCTTTCGGGCGGCTGCTCCGGGATGTATTCGCGCCTTGCAAGCCTGCATCCTCGCACCGACCGGATGCTCTCTTCAAGCGCTTGGCAGGGGCTACTTTTTCCCTTCATCGCAAATATTGCGTGAAGTATAACACACCAGATCCGAAATTGCAAGCACTTTTTTACAGCGTGCCGGGTTTTTTGTCAAACCCGTGCACCCAGTCGGAGAAGAGATAGTAAAGAAGGAATATCACCGAGCTTATGCCCCACGTGATGGGGTACGCCCAGTAGATGTATTTTATCTCGTGTATGAAGTGCATCATTATCTCTATGTAGGCGATCCTGAACACGCACCACACGGCGAGCATCACCGCCATAGGCACGAAGGCCTTGCCCGAGCCGCGGCAGACGGAGGCCACCGCGTGGCTGAAAGCCAGCAGACAGTAGAAGAACGCCTCTATCCGCGCCTGCTGAGCGCCGTAGGCGATGACCGACGGATCCTTCGAGAACATTCCTATGAGCGCGGGCGCGAATATCCAGATTATGAGCCCCGTTATCTCCGCAAGCGCCACCGCCGAGATTATGCCGAATCTCGAGCCCTTCTTCGCCCGCTCGTGCTCTCCCGCGCCGAGGTTCTGGCCTATGAAGGTCGTAAGCGCCATGGTGAACGAATTGATGGGCAGGAAGGCGAAGCCCTCTATCTTGGCGTAGGAGCCGTAGGCCGCCGTCGCGATCTTTTTGAAGGTGTTTATGTTGCTCTGGACTATTACGTTCGCAAAGCCTATTACCGAGTTCTGTATGCCGGAGGGCAGTCCGTAGGCGATTATCTCGCCGAATATCCGCCTGTCGAAAACGAGCCTTTCGAAGCTCAGCTTATAGACCGTGCCGGGCTTCAGGAACTGGATCAGGCAGAGGACTACGCTCGCCGCCTGCGAAATGGTCGTCGCAAGCGCTGCCGCCCAGACGCCCCAATGGAAGACCGCCACGAACAAAAGATCCAGGAGCACGTTCAAAACGGATGAGAATATGAGGTAATAGAGCGGCCTTCGGCTGTCTCCCACGGCGTTCATGACGGACTTGAACGTGTTGTAGAGCACTATCGCCAGCGCGCCTGCGAAATACACGCGGAAATACGCGACCGCCTCGTCCATTATCTCCGGGTCGGTCTTCATCCATCTGAGGAAGGTCGGGGTGAATATCACGCCGACTACCGTCAGTATGACGCCGCTGACGACGCCTATTATCATATTAGTGTGGACGGCCCTCGAAACGGCGTCCATATCCTTCATGCCGAAGTATTTGGATATGACTATCCCCGCGCCCATCGTCGCGCCTATGAAGAAGCTCGTCAAAAGGAAAATGAGGTTCCCAGAGGAGCTTACCGCCGCGAGGGAATCGGTGCCGAGGAACTTGCCCACAATAAGGGAGTCTATCGTGTTGTACAGCTGCTGAAAAAGCTGACTCAAAAAAACGGGAACGGCGAAGCCGAGTATCAGCTTCCACGGGTTGCCTGCCGTCATGTCAAGTGCCGAATTGTGTCTCGCCTGCTTCATGCTTGTCTCTCAATCATCATATTTGATTCAATTATACCATCAACGCGGGATAAAAACAAACGCGGGAACAAATATATAGCGGCGAATAAAAAACTTCCAATGGGAGCGCGGCTGTGGTATAATGAAGCATACCAATCCAAAGGAGGATCAACCCATGGCGGCAAAGAAGGTCGGCAGTCTTATAAAGGAAGCCAGAACGAAGGCGAAGCTCACGCAGGAGCAGCTTGCGAAGAAGATAGCGGGGCTCTCCGCGGCGGACGTTTCCGCGGCGGAAAGGGGAGAGCTCACCCTCACTCAGGAGCAGATGAAGAACATCGCCAAGGCGCTGGGCATAACGCAGAAATCCCTGCTCGACGCCGCTAAGGAGAAGGATACCGCGGCAAAGCCCGCCTCGGCGAAGAAGCCCTCTTCCGCAAAGAAGCCCGCTTCGTCGGGCTCCGTCAAGCTGACGGCGGATGAGAAGAAGCTCCTCGAGCTCTACAGAAAGGCGGACGACGATACCAAGAAGGCCGCCTGCCAGCTCCTCGAAAAGGGCGCGGAGGAGACGGGCAACCTGCTCTCCGGGCTCCTCGGCGGCTCTGACAACAACAATTCCGGCTCCTCGGGCGGAGGACTTTTAAGCTCCCTGTTCGGAGGAGGAAACAATAACGGCAATAACAATTCGGGCGGCGGCGCCAATCTTCTTGGCGCGCTCCTCGGCGGAGGCTCGAACAACAACAATTCCGGCAATTCGGGCGGCGGGAACCTTCTGGGATCCCTGCTTGGCGGCATGCTCGGCAAGCGCGAGATGCCCGAGGGCGAGGAGAACGGGGAAGAGAAGAAGGAATAATAATGAGTTGAGCGCGAACGCCGCCCCGAAAGGGGCGGCGCCGATTCTCCCCGCAGAGCCGTCTCAATAATATAATTGAAATATATTTGAATAAACTGTTGACAGGGAGCGTACGCTTTGATATAATAAACAATGCTGTTAAACGCAGTAACATCGCGGGGTGGAGCAGCAGGTAGCTCGTCGGGCTCATAATCCGAAGGTCGTTGGTTCGAATCCTTCCCCCGCAACCATTTGGCGGCATAGCTCAGCTGGCTAGAGCATTCGGTTCATACCCGGAGTGTCATCTGTTC
>JAILRE010000060.1 GCA_024698505.1 Clostridiales bacterium
CGTCTCAAAAGCGGAGGTTTTTGTGCCGGGCAAGGCGAAAAGCGCAGGAATACCCGTTAGTCGTCTTCCGAGCATTTTTAACGCAGCACGGCGCAAAAAGATACCTTTTGAGGCTGTTTATCCTTAAGTGAATGCGCCCAAATGGATGCCCTTTTTTTATTAATTTCCCCTTGCCCGCCCTCGCTCGTGGTCAGCGCCGCGGTGATGCGCGTTTATTATCCTCTTCGGCTGTTACGATGCGCGGATGCCCGATCGGGGCGTAACGATGAGACAATGCGCCGCCCCGCGCGCTCCCAATGTGAGACAGTTTAGCCTCCGTCTCGAAGAGGTTTGGCGCTCGCCCCACGAACTACTCAACTTGTTTTACAGAAGTTCTACCGTCCAGTTCGCCTGCTGAAGGGCGTTGTCGGTGAGCCTCAGATCGCGGCTCATGTCGTCCACCTGCTTCTGAAGCTTCCTGACGTTGACCGTGCTGAGTATCTTTATCTCGTTTCTCGTGGCCCTCCCCGCGAGGTTGGAGGCCTCGGAAAGGAAGCTCCTGTATATGGAGAGCTTCAAAGTCAGGGCGTCCCTCTTCGCGATGAGCTCGGTCAGGGTCTTGCCCTCTATCTCGGTCATGGAATTGGTCTTGTTGATCCGCGCCATCAGTTCCTCAAGGCGCGCAGCGCACTCGTCCGTCTCCTTTATGAGCTCCTGCGGATCCTCCGCGGGCTTCTCGCCCTCCTGAACGGTGGCGTTCCTCGAAAGGCGGTATCTTAGCTGATCCAGCCTCCTGTTGATGTCGGCGCGTTCCTGCAATGCTTCCGCAAGCTTCATATTCTGATTCTCCTTTCCGTTTGTCGTCACCCGGATTATAGCATTTTTCAAGCCGATTATCAAGCGGCGCCCGTTTCCGCGGAGCCGAAATTAAATCGGCTTTTTCCCTTTTCATGCGCTCGGGGATATGATATAATCCTTCCGTAAACGAATCGCGCGCATTGCGGAAAGGAGAGTCAATGGAAAGCGTAAAGATACTGGATCGGCTTGCAAAGGCCCCGGGCGTGACGGGCTTCGAGCACGCCGGCATACGCGATACCGTGAGGGAGCTTTTCACGGAATTCACCGCGGGCTTCGATAACGCCGAGGTCTATTCCGACGTGAACGGCAACGTGTACGCCGAGGTTGGCGAAGGAGGGCCGAAGATACTCATAATGGCCCACATGGACGAGATAGGCATGGCGGTCTCCAAGATCGAAAAGAACGGCATGCTGAGGATGGTCTCCGTCGCGGGAGTTGACCCGAGGGTGCTCCCCGGCGGCGAGGTGCTGGTTTACGGCAGGGAGACGCTCCGCGGCATAGTCGGCGCGACGCCGCCCCACCTGACCGCCTCCAAGGATAAGGCTTATAAGATGGACGAGCTGACCGTGGACGTCGGCCTCCCATACGACAAGGTCGTTTCGCTCGTCTCCGTTGGCGACAGGATAACCTTCATGCCCGAAGGCGTGCTGGAGCTGAAAAACGGGTTCGTCTCCTCGAAATCGCTGGACGACAGGGCGCTCGTATTCGCGGAGCTCGTCTGCCTCGAGGCGCTCAAAAAGCGCAGGTTCAGCGCCCGCGTGGTGCTCTGCGCCTCCGTCAACGAGGAGAAGACGGGCCTCGGCGCGAGGACGGCTTCCTACAGCGTGAAGCCCGATATGGGCATCGTCATGGACGTTACCTTCGGCAAGGCTTCGAACACGCCGGACGGTTTCGATATGGACAAGCTGACGCTTGCCGTCGGCCCGAACATTCACCCGAAGATGTTCGAAATGCTGAAGGCGGCCGCGGACGGGGGCAAGATCCCCTGGGAATACGAGCCCTGCATGGGCGCGACGGGAACCGACGCAACGGATATGCAGATCTCGGGCCTCGGCATCCCCTGCGGGCTGATATCGCCGCCCCTTCGCTACATGCACACCAACGCCGAGACGATAAGCCTTGAAACGCTTGAAAACTGCGGCAAGCTCTGCGCCGAGTTCATTACAAATATCGGCGATGATTGGAGGGATAAGCTGTGTCTCGACTGAACGAACTGAAGCTTTACGATACCGCGCTCCCCGAGCTCTCGAACATAAGGGGCGTCAGCGGCGACGAGGGCGCCGTCAGGAAGCGCATAAAGGAGCTCGCCTCCCCCTTCTGCAGCGAGATATTCACCGACACGATGGGCAATCTCTACGCCCATAAAAAGAAGGAGGGCCGCCCGAGGGTCGCGCTGACCGCGCACATGGACGAGGTCGGCTTCCTCGTTACCAAGATCCGCGACGACGGCGAGATCGAATACGCCCCCGCGGGCGTGGACTGCAGGGTCATGCCGGGAAGAAGGCTTGCGATAGGCAAGGACAAGGTAATGGGCGTAGTGGGAACGAAGCCCATACATCTCCAGTCCGACGAGGATTTCGAGGCCTCCGTGCCGCACAAGCGTCTTACGATAGACGTCGGCGCGAAGGACAGGGCGGACGCTGAAAAATACGTGCATATCGGCGATTACGCCTGCTTCACAACGGAGTTTTCCGAATTCGGCGAGGGGCTTTTCTCGGGCAAGGCGCTCGACGACAGGGTCGGCTGCACGGTGCTTCTGGAGCTCATGAAGGAGGAATACGACCTCGATATGTATTTCTGCTTCACCGTGCAGGAGGAGGCGGGAATCCGCGGCGCGAATCTCGTCGCCGATCACGTAAAACCCGATCTCGTGCTCAATTTCGAGGGCACGACCGCAAACGACATGCCCGATCTTAAGGGGCACGAGGTGGTGACCGAGGTCGGAAAGGGCCCCGCGATAACGTTCATGGACAGGACCACCGTCGTAAGGCCCGGGCTTTTCGACGCGCTCCGCGGCGCGGCGAAGAACGCCGGCATCCCCTACCAGCTAAGGCGCGGCACGAACGGCGCCACCGACATAGGCCGCATCCATACGGATCTCGGCGGGTGTTTGGCAGGCGGGATATCGCTCCCCTGCAGGTATATCCACTCCGCGCTCGGCGTGGCTTCATGGGAGGATCTTAAGAACATGATGCTCCTTGCCGACGCATTCCTCAAAAACACGGACATAAACGAGGTGACAAAGTTTGAAAATCGATGATTTTCAAACTTCATGAATTTGACTTTTGCCGCAGACGGCGCGTCAATTTCGCTGACGCGAAACCGTCAAATATCATAGGAAAGGACGCCTTTGCAAGGCAAAGGCAAAGGATAATAAATATGAACTCTGAAAATATCAACGGATTCAAGGCTCTCGTCAGGGAACTGACGGAGGTTTACGGCCCCACTGGCAGAGAAACGAAGGCGGCGGCGCTTTTGAAGAAGCACATCGCCCCATACGTTGACGAGATCAGGACCGACGCGCTCGGCAATCTGATCTGCGTCAAGCGCGGCTCGAGCGGCAAAAGGATAATGCTCTCCGCGCACATGGATCAGATAGGTCTTATCGTGCTCGATATAGACGAAAAGGGCTTTCTGAGGTTCGCCCCCGTAGGCGGGATCGATCCCGAGGTGACCGTCTGCCGCGAGGTGGTGTTCGAAAACGGCGTCCGCGGCGTCACCTACTACGAGGAGGAGAAGGTCAAGGACAAGCCCAAGCTCACGCAGATGTTCATCGACATAGGCTGCAAGACCCGCGAGGAGGCCGAGGCGCACGTTTCCATAGGCGATATCTGCACCTACGCCCCGCACTTTATCGACATGGGCTCGAGGATAGCCTGCGGCGCGCTCGACGACCGCATCTGCTGCGCGATTCTCGTCGAGGTCATGAAGCGGATCGATTCCCCCCACGACGTTTACGCGGTATTCACCTCCCAGGAGGAGGTCGGCCTCAGGGGCGGCGCCGCCGCGGCGTATTCCGTCGACCCGGATTTCGGCATCAATCTGGACGTGACCGCCTCCGCCGATACGCCCGAATGCGAGAAGATGCCCATGGCAATGGGCATGGGCCCGACTATAAAATACATGGACAGGTCCGCCGTAATAACGAAGCCCGTAATCGACTTCATGCACAAGGTCGCCGATGAGCGCGGAATAAAGGTGCAGAACGAGATACTGAGGTACGGCGGCACGGACGCAGGCGCGGTCCAGCCCATGCGCGGAGGCAAGGCCGCCTGCTGCGTATCGATAGCGACGCGCTACATCCACTCCCCCGTCGAGCTTGCCGATATCGGGGACTGCCTCGCCGCGATCGATTTCGTTGCGGCAATGGCCGAGGAAAAGGAACTGCCCATCGGCTGATCGTTAATACTGAAAAGGGTGCATCCGAAGAATTCGGATGCACCTTTTTTCATGCTTATCTTTTTCGTTGAGTTGCCGGATGCTCCGTCCTGTTTCACGGGCAGGCGGCTTTTATTATCCGTTAAGGCCTGGGACGGATCGTAGGCACGGGCGTGGGATCGGGCGCCTCCGTCGGCGCGGGCGTCGCCGTCGGCGCGGGCGTCGCTGTCGGCGCGGGCGTCGCGGTC
>JAILRE010000062.1 GCA_024698505.1 Clostridiales bacterium
TTGTTCCTTTCGGATATTGCTTTTGTCAACCATTAAATAAGCTTGATCGCACCGATTGCCATTGCCGCTCCGCCGGAGATTATGAGCGCGATAGTCACCCAATGCCCGAGATACTGATGCTCCCATGCGCCTATGATATTCGCAAAACCGCAACCCGTGATGAGGCCACCCATGAGCCCAAGCAGCGCCCAACCGCTGAACGGGTCCAATGCTTTTGCGGGGATAGCCACAGCCACGAGGAATATGATGAGCGGCGTAAGGCAGACGATAAGCTCCAGCGTGAATAACAGGCGGAATGCCCAAGGATGCTTCGATTTGAATTCGTAGTCCGCGGTGGGGCTCACGATCTGAGAAATACCCTTGCCCTTCGGCAGTCTCCAATAGAAGATGGGGCGGATTGGTTCCTTACTGCCGCTTTCGCCCGCCGCAAGCTCCTTTCGGCTCGGCAGAGCGGGCGCGGGAAGATTCGTCATGGCGCAGAACGTGTCGAGCTCGTATGCGGGGAAAAGCAGCTTATATTCCTCTCCGCCGTGCTCTATTTCAAGCGCACAGCAGTATTTAAGGGCTATTTGCCCGTATTTGAATACGGACACGCCGCGCTTGCGGAAGCAGTCGCTCTGCGGCGCTTTCTCCTTGTTCCACGGGCTTTCGCCCATATCAAATCCGTGCGCCAGTATCGAGATGCGTTTTATATCACCCTTGAGGATCCTATAGACGATGCAGCGGGAATCGTCATCAATGGCGGCGATCCTGAGCCCATCCGAACGGCTCCAGACGCGCACCTCCGAAAACACCGCCCCGCTCGCTGTGAACGAATCCCCATCGGGAGCGTAGCTGAATTCTATCACATCGGCGGTCGCCGTATTTGCCGGTATGCCAAGCGTGGAATCCGTCTCGGATTGAACACGGTCAAGCTCCGCGGCGGCATCATCGAGCTTACCGCTGTCCTCGGCCTTTGATGAAATGCGTTTGTGCAGAATGAAAACGGTCAGCGCAAAAATCAGCCCAATGCCGCCCACCCAAAAGAGAACCGGGTAGGCCGAAAAGTACTCGGAGATATTGAATCCTTCGCTCAGCCCAAGCATATGCGATATCGAAACGAACGCCAATAATACAGGAAGAGCAGCGGTCAGCGCAGCGAATATTGCTGCGATATAGAGCGCAAAGGGAAGCGGAGCGCCGACTCGTCCCAACTGCTTTGCAAAACGTTCGGCTGCTGCGTAACGCTTCCTCGTCAGTGTTGTGTCGGTCTCGGCTGTTTTGAACACCTCACCGTCGGAAACTCTTTTTTTGATTGTCGTATTTGTGCCGAAAACGTATTTCATCTTACGTTCTCCCAATGATTGATATCATTACTATATCACTTCGTATGTGGTGTTTCAACATGGGAAGCGTAAAAACCTTGTAAATCAAATAACCCGAACATGGCATCACGTTTTTCACCGGGGGTCAGCCCGCACTTCGCGGCGGCGGTTGCGATCTTCTTCTTTTCACTCCCCGTCAACCCGAACGCTATGCGGGGAGATTCCTTTTTTTGCCATGGCATCACTTCCTTTCCATGTTTTTGGGTAACAAAAAAGCGCCTGAGGTCGGGCGCTTTGAAAAAGAGTTTTGCTTATTCAGTTGTTTCAGAACCGCAAATCGGAACCGATTTCTAATGAAGAAGACTCAAGTCATATCCGGGTATGATTCTCGGACAGGCAACCACAGCCTTGATGGGATACGTTCCGATAAGCAGTTGACGCATCGCCCTTGAAGCTTTTTCGGAACAGAAGAAAAATGTTCGGTCTGCTACGGGGAATCCAATAACACCCGAATTTGAAAACAAAAACCCTGCATGCCCGTTATAATCACCCGATATATCTATATTCCCAATGAATATGCGATCTTTCTTGGGAATAACTGCCTGTTTTAAGCACCAGAAAATAGTTTGAGTTTTACTTTCGAGCACATCTTCCAAGCGGGGGATCGATTCGAAAATGTCGATGCAGATTGCAATTAGGAAGCTTCCCTCTGTGAACTGCGGTGCCATATCAATGTAGTCTAAAACGACGGCAGCTCTATATCCGCGTTCATCGTGATATGCGAAAGCATCGCCTTTTAATATCGATGGAGTGGAAGGTTTCCTCGGAGCAACTTTTTTCTTGGGCTTTCGAAATGATTTGCGTACGGAATTCAGCCTTTCCCAAAACTTTGCTAAGGCAGCTTTTCTTTTCCTAACGAGGGTTTTATCTCCGCCGCTTTCGGCTGTCCAAAATTGGAGATCTTTGCCGTTCGAGATAATATCACCGATCTCGTCCCAAAGGCTTTGATCTTTCGCTCCGCATTCCCACAGGCTCTGAGCAAGAGAAAAAAGAACGGTATTCATTATCTGCCCGTCATCATCAGGGAATTCTTCCTCGTATCTTTTCCTTATATCTGCAGCAATTACAATTGGATCGGAACCTTCTATGTACTGATCAAAAAATTCATCCTGCACCTCAGCAAATTCGTCACTGCTTTTTAATCCGACGCCCCAAACTCCCATGTCAAACCTCCTCTTACCAATATCATTATAACATGCGAGCGCGATTTGCTTTTTGATTACTTCCTTATCACTATCCGGCGTTTGCCCGCGGAGCCTTTTTATCGATTCTTTACTTATTATTCCCCGTTCTTAGCCGCGTACTCGCTCAGCGGAACGTAGGTGCGGAGCAAATAGCTCGCTTCCGGATCGTCGATATTCGCGATCTTTTTCACGGGATAGCCGTTCTCGTCGTACTCGAACGCCGTCCATTGATCGGGGAGCGTGTCGTACTGTTCGAGCTTCCTTACGAGGGTATCCCCTTCGTATTCCCAGACCTCGCTCGAATGATACTCCACTCCGTCGAAGCTGTATCGCTTGACGGCCTTTATGCGCCTGCCCGCGGAGTCGTACTCGTTTTCAACGTCGTAATCGTAGTACAGGGCGTTCTGCTGTATGCCCGAAATGCGGCGGCTCGTCTCATAGCCGTGCTCGTCGTAGGTGAACGTGAATACCGACGTGATCCCCTTATCGGGATTATTGCGCGTTTCGGTGAGCACGCGGCCCTTTTCATCGCGCGCGTATTCGATGAACACCTCGCTGTTCAAGGTCTTCTCCCCGCCGTAGACAAGATACCTGCGCTCCGTCATGGAGCTCGCTCTCCCGTTCTCGTCATAGGTCCACTCGGTCTCGACCTGCATCGTGCCGAGATATTCGTTCTCGGTCTTTTTGGTTATGCGGTCGCCGTCGTATTCGTAGCTGAAGACCGTATACCCGTCTTCATCCAGGCATTTGTAGTAGATCATGCTGCCGTGATCGTCGTACTCATAGCCGTACCAGCGCTCCTCGGAGCTTGGATATGTCCCGAACGTCTCGCGGAGCTCGTAGGTCTTGTCGCCGTGCGAATTATAGCGATATGAGGTCCGCCTCAGCAGCTCGCCGTTTGCGTACTCCTCCTCCTGCGTCATGACGCAGCGCTCCCTCGGCGCCTTCGTAGGGGCGGGAGCTGCGGTCTCCTCCTCTTCGGGAGCCTCGGTCGCGGCGGCGGTATCCTTAACGCCGTGGCCCTCCTCCGGGCCTTCGGGCGTTTTCTTTTGGCACCCTGCCAACGCAAGGCAAATAATAAGAATAATCGCAAATGCAAGAACGGCGGTTTTTTTCATGCTCTCAGCCTTCCGTTTTATATCACTCGACGACCGTCTGCTCGCTCTCGGTTATGGCGAAGACGGTGAGGAAGAGCGTTTCGAGGTCCTTCGAGGGGGACCAGATGCGGTAATACATCTTGCCGACGGGGATCTTGATCCTGTGCTCGGCCTCTTCATCCTCGTGGACGTAGACGCTCGTGCTCTCTATCCTGGCGAAGGCGGCGCCGTCCTTTGCGGCGTTGTAGCTCATGTACGGGAACTTGGAGCGCATATCCGTCCTCAGGCGGACGCCCATGCCGTGCAGGACGTCCCAGATCTTCTCGCCGTCGAACTTGAACCAGGAGCTTGCGGAGAACACCTCGTCGTTGAAGGCCTGCGTTACGACGTGGCCGACATCGTGCTCGGCAACGCTGCCCGTGGTATGGTCGTTGAACTCGAAGGTCCTCGCGCCGACTAAGGAATTCTTCAGCATCTTGCCCTCGAAAAGGACGTTCCTGTCCGCGTCCTCGATGAGGTAGCCGGGCTTGAAGGAGTTGCCGTCAAAGCGGAAATAATATTCGGTCGCGCCGGGGGCGGTCTTCAGAGCCATGCACTCGTCCGTGGGGAAGGGATCGCCCGCGTCCAGCTCCTTGCTCTTTTTGAAGGCCTTGACCGTCTTGTATATGCCGAAGCCCGCGAGCGCCGCGCCCGCCGCAATGAGTATGGGCGCTATGAAGCCGCCCGCCTTGGTATTCGAGATCTTCTCGGGGGCTTCGGGATCATAGTAGATATCCATCTCGTCGCCGACCTTGTAATCGCCCGCCATATCGGCGAATACGCCCTCGTATTCCTTGCCGTCCACGGTGTAGGCGAGCTTGACGTCGTACAGCTGATCGTTGTTCTCCGTGTCGATGGTCCCCTCGGTGACGGAAACGATCCTGCCGACCGTCTTCTCGAGCTTGCCGCTGCCGCCGAAGAGCGTCAGCATCAGTATGCCGAACACAAGCAGTATAAGGCCCATGGGGACGAACACCCTTGCGGGGCCGGAGTTCCTCATAAATCTTGCGAATTTGTTCTCGGGATTCATAATCTTTCTCCTTTGGAAATTTAATAAAACAAGCCGCCCACTAAGGAGCGGCGAAAAGTCAGTTATTTAACGGTGGTTCCGGCTTCGCCCCTGAGCGCTTCGACGGCCTTGTCGAGGCTCGTGATGACGGCCCTTCTGCCGGGCTTGGACTCGACGAATTTCAGAGCGGCCTGCACCTTGGGCAGCATGGAGCCGGGAGCGAAATGCCCCTCCGCGATGTATCTCTTCGCGTCCTCAACGGTGAGCACGTCCAGATCCTTCTGGTCGGGCTTCTTGAAATTGATGGAGACCTTCTCGACGGCGGTGAGTATGACGAGGGCGTCCGCGTCGATATCCTCGGCGAGGCGCTCGGAGGCAAGGTCCTTGTCGATGACGGCGGCCGTGCCGACGAGATCGCCGTTCTCATCCCTGTAAACGGGGATGCCGCCGCCGCCGACGGTGACGGGCACGAAGCCGCCCGCCATGAGGCACTTGACGGCGTCGAGCTCGACTATCTCGATGGGCATGGGGGATGCGACGACGCGGCGCCAGCCTCTGCCCGCGTCCTCCTTCATGACGTAGCCGCGCTGCTCGGCGAGAAGCTCCGCCTCCTCCTCCGTATAGAAGGGGCCAATGGGCTTGGAGGGATTCTTGAATTTCTCATCCTCCCTGTCCACCACGACCTGGGTGACGAGCGTGACGACCTTCGTGTTGTTGCCGCGGGCCCTCAAAACCTTCTCGAGGCCCTGCTGCATATGATAACCGATATAGCCCTGGCTCATGGCGCCGCATACGTCGAAGGGCATAGCGGGCGTGACGTCGTTCGCCGTCTCGTTCTGGAGGACGATGCGGCCTACCTGCGGGCCGTTGCCGTGCGCGAGGGCGACCGTGTAGCCCTGCTCGATTATATCGGCGATGTACTCGGAGGTCTTCTCGACGACCTCAAGCTGATTGGCGGCTGTCGCGGGCTTGCCCGCCTCCTGCAGGGCGTTGCCGCCCAGTGCGATGACGATCTTTTCCATGATGGCGCTTTATCTCCAAATCAAATAAATATTTGCCCAAAGAGGACATTGGGCACGATACCGTAATTATCCCACCAACGCTGTAAAAAGTCAATGAATTATCGGAATATATGTTTCCGGGAAGGGCGCAAAACAGCCGGCAGGGAAACCTGCCGGCTTTTTATCTTTCTCGCTCAGTCCCCGAAGAACACGGGAAGAAGGTGCCTGAACTCCTCAAGGAGGGGGCAGGCGACGGCGCGCATATCGGGATGCGCGGCGGGCGAGGTGCGAAGCTCGAAGAAATGCCGCCATTCTCTGAGGTTCATGGTGCAGATGAACTCCGTCTTCAAAGAATTGGGCAGGACGCTCCTCGCCGTCTCGGGGGTGACGCCCATTCCGAGAAGCTCGAAATAGCTCCTCTCGGCGTCCTCCATCGCCTTCGCCCAGGCGTCGTACTCGGGCGTGCCGGGTATCAGCCCGGCGGGCCTTATGAAGGTTATCTCGCCGCCGAATTTATCCTTGGAATAATTGCAGTACCTGGTCGATTCCTGCGAATAGCTGGCTATCCTGTGGCGCACCCACTCGTGGGAGACGCCGCGGTCGGTTATCACGCGGACGCTTATAGAAAAATGCTCAATGGGGCTCTCGTGCCCGCGAGCCAGCATGCTGCCGATCAGCCTCTCCGCCGAGCCCTCGCAGACGTTCCCCTCGGATTTGTAGCATACCCTGCCGCAGAGCTCAATGTGGCGCATTATCGTCTCCGGGTCTATGGGGGTGATTATTTCAAAGGAAGGTTCGATTACTCTCATGTTTTTCTCCTCTCGTTCCCGTATGCGTCTTTACAGCTCGCTTACGTTCTTCCTTTCGGCGCCGTTCTCCGTCCTGACGACGATCTCCTTTATGCCGGCGTTCTTGATCAGCCTCGAACAGATGAGGCAGGGCGCGGGGCTCGCCATCTCGCCGTTCTCGTCGAAGCCCGCAAGATAGAGCGTCGCTCCCAGCATATCGCGCCTCGCCGCGGAGATTATGGCGTTCTGCTCGGCGTGGACGGCCACGCATTTTTCGTACTGCTCGCCGTGGGGGATGTTGTTAGCGGCGCGCCAGCAAACGCCCATATCGCAGCAGTTGGGCTCGCCCCTCGCGGCGCCGTTGTAGCCCGTAGAGATTATCTCGTCGTTCTTGATTATGACCGCGCCGTATCTGCGCCTCAAGCAGGTGGATCTCTTCGATACCGCCGCCGCTATGCCGAGATAGTATTCGTCCTTTGAGATGCGCTCCATTTGCCGACCTCCGAAAAGGGATTTTTATTATTTTATCATAGATCGCGCCGCATTTCAACCGCACGCGCCGGGGCTTCGGGGCATATTCTGAAAATAAAAAGGGATTTCGGCAAATGGAATATCACGGCATTGACGTTTCGCGCTGGCAGGGCGCGATAGATTGGAAAAAGGTCAAGGAGGCGGGCGTAAGCTTCGCCATGATAAAGGCGCTGCAGGGCAAAAAGCCCGATCCCCGCTTTCTTGAAAACCTGGCGGGAGCGACGGAAAACGGCCTTTTTGCGGGGCTGTACGTCTACTCGAAGGCGAAGACCGCCGCTGACGCCGCGGCCGAGGCGGAAAAGGCAATGGAGCTTGCAAAGGGCTTCACGCTCCGCTTCCCCGCCGCCATCGACTTCGAGGACGAGAGCTTCCTCGATATGGAAGAGAGCGAGCGCGGGGCGATAATAGAGGCCTTTTGCGAAAGGATAAAGGAGCTGGGAGCCTTGCCCATAGTCTACTCGAACAGGGATTGGTTCACCCGCGTGATACCGAAGGATATCCCGAAGAAGTACGATATCTGGCTGGCAAGCTGGCGAAGCTCGAAGCCCAAGGGGGATTTTTCCATGTGGCAGAGCGGAGCGGGAAAGGTGGAAGGCATTGGCGGCGAGGTGGATCTCGACGTCTGCTTCAAGGATTACCCCGCTCTAACGAAGCCGCCCGTGCGCTTCAAGCTGACGAGGCAGCGGCAAAGGGGCAGAGCCTTCCTTCTCATGCAGGAGGCGCTCATCGAGGCGGGCTACCGCGACGCAGAAAACGAGCCCCTTACCCCCGACGGCGTATGGGGCAAGAGGAGCGAAGAGGCCTTCAAAAAGCTCCTCTCGGAAAACGGCTGACCCGCGGCAGGCCTATTGAAAAAGCCCGGCGTTCTCCGTCCATTGCTTCAAAAAAACCTTGCTCCCACCTTGTATAAAGGCCTCTTCGGTGATATAATGTAAGCATGGATAACCGCTATACAACATTCGGGCTTTCAAGGAAGAACGCGGGGCTTTGGCTCTCCGTTCTGTTCATGATCGCCTCCGCCGCAGTTCGTCTCGTTTATTACTGCATGGGCGGCACTCAGGGGACGATCCTTAAAGGATACGTCTTCTTCCTTATCGTGCTGCCCGTTTTCGCCGCGCTGCTCTTCTGCCTGCGGCTCATAATAAACGGGCGCGACCGTCTCTATAAAACGGGGCTCCCCGTGTTCCTCGGCGTCATATTCTTCATTGCGCGCATTATCGGTCTGTACCGTGAGGAGGGTACGGACGTGACGGCCGTATGGCACGTCGTTCTCTGCATCGCGCTCTATGCCGCCGCGTTCATCGTGTGGGACCTTACCGCAAACGGGGCCAAAATAAAGACCAAGCTCCCCGCGTTCCTCATATTCGCGATACCCTTCCTCGTGCATCTCTTCGCGCTGGATATCCCCGTCTGGGTCAAGGGCGTGCGCTTCTTCGAGATACTGCCCGAGATATCGGTGCTCCTTATGATGCTCTCCCTCGCCGTCGCCGCGATCTCCCTTGAAAAGATCACGAGCGGGGAGTTCCGCCCGAGAAGGGGCGACCGATGCGACGGAAGGCTCGTTCGTTCGCTCGATCCCATGAACGGCGTCGCCATCTACATAATGCCCACGAGGAACGGCGCCGCCACCTATTTCAGGGACAGCGTGGAGTGCACCAAGATGGAGGAATACATCAGGAAAAAACGCGCCGAGGGCCTTGACGGGTTCGGCACGCTCCATCTCATCGCCGCGGCGTACGTGCGCGTGCTCGCGAAGCACCCCGCCTGCAACCGCTTCATAAGCGGGCAGAGGATATTCTCCAGAGGGCGCGAGCTCGAGCTTGCAATGACCGTCAAGAAGGAGATGAAGGCCGACGCGCCCGAGACCGTAATAAAGGTCTATTTCGATCCCTCCGATACCGCGGACGACGTCTACCGCAAGTATAAAGAGCAGATCGGGGCCGTAAAGGACACACCCCTCGATTCGGGCTTCGACAAGCTCGCGGGGCTTGTCAACCTCGTTCCCGGCGTGGTCAAGAAATTCCTCATCTGGCTTTTGAAGACCTTCGATTATTTCGGGCTCCTTCCCCGCTGGATCATGCGGCTCTCGCCCTTCCACGGCTCGGTATTCGTTACCGCGCTGGGGTCTTTGGGCATCCCGCCCGTGTTCCATCACCTCTATGATTTCGGCAACATACCCGCCTTCATAGCCTTCGGCGCGCGCCGCACCGTGACCGAGACCGGCGACGACGGGCAGCCCGTCAAGCGCAAATACCTCGATTACACCATCGTGACCGACGAGCGCATCTGCGACGGCTTCTATTACGCCTCCGCGTTCAAGACCTTCCGCCGCTGCCTCAACAACCCCGAGAAGCTCGACGAAGCCCCCGACAAGATCGAAAAAGACGTGTTCTGAAAATTGCCCGCAGAGAGCAAAATACAATCGATAAGGAGATTTGAAACATGAAAAAGACTTTTGCGATCGTGTTCGCCGTCCTTCTTTTTGCAGTGATCTGCGTTCCCGCGCTTGCAAATTCGCCCGTGCCGCCCCAGCTTGAGGTTTACGTCGACGATGCTCCCGAGGACCTCTCGCTCAGTTTGACAATAAACGGAGGCGAGAAGCCTGACAATTTCGATATAATAAAGGGCGTCTACTGTTTCTATTTCAACCGCACAACATCTGAGGATATTGTGCTCAACGTTTCGGCGGGCGGCAGGGACTATTCCTTCGAGGTGACCGAAAAGATGCTCAAAAACGGCGCGGCGCTTTCATTCAAATCGGGCGAGCCCGTACTCACCGCAAGGCCGTCGAATGCGCTTATGCACGTCATACTCAATGTCGTGCTTACCCTTGTGATAGAGTTCATCGTGCTGCTCCTTTTCGGCTACCGTCAGGGGCGCACCTTCCTCATTTTCCTCATTACGAACCTTATCACGCAGGGCCTTTATAACGCATTCCTGTACCTCACGCCCGGACTTTCGAACACCTTATATGCGCTCGCCGCGGCAGAGGTGCTGATAATCGTTATAGAAGGGCTGGTTTACAGCCTCACCTTCCGTGAGTACACGAAGGGGCGCGCGTGGTGTTATGCAATAATCGCCAACTTTGCGAGCATAATACTCGGCACCGTCATCACGCTCGTCATAGGCTTACTATTGTAAAACGCACGACTCTGCATTCTCAAACGGCGCCCTCCAAGGCGCTGTTTTATATACGTCAGATGGCTTGCAGGTGAACCATACCTGCGGCATAAGCGCCCGTGATCCGGAATGCGGCCTGCCGTCAAGCCTTCCCCCCTGCATCCCTTATCTGTCCATGCAATAAACTCCGTTTTTTTCTGTCTTATAGAGTGAAGGACCTTCAAAGAGAGGATCGGATAATATGACCGATTTGGAACTGATCGAGCTTTTTTTCCTCCGAAACGAGGACGCGATAAGCGAAACGAGCCGGAAATACGGCGCCTATTGTTTCTCTATAGCCGAGAATATCCTGGGCGACAGACGTGATTCCGAGGAATGCGTCAACACAACATGGCTCAAAACATGGGACGCTATACCGCCCGCAAGACCCGCCGTATTAAAGCTCTTCCTCGCAAAGATCACCCGCTCGCTCGCGTTCAACGTATATGAGAGCAGAAGGGCGGCAAAGCGGGGCGGAGGCGAGACGGATCTCGTGCTCGACGAGCTTGCACAGATCGCAGGAAACGGCGACGCGGCTTCCGAAGCGGAGCTCGAAGAACTGAAAAGCTCCGTTGCGAGCTTCGTGAAAACGCTTCCCGAAAGGGAGCGGAACGTTCTTATAAGGCGCTGCTTCTACACCGAGACCATAGAAGACATTGCCAAAAGATACGGCATTTCGGGCTCCGGAGTGATGAGCGCCCTTTCACGGGCAAGAAAAAAGCTCAGGGCACATCTTGTGAAAGAAGGGTTTATCAATGAACGCAAACGATCTTTATAAAAGCTTCGAAGCCGTTGGGGACGACGTGCTCCTTCAGTCCGAGAACGGAGAGAGCATAAAAAAAGCGGCGCCCACAAGGCTTGCGGGAAGATTGCTCGCGGCTGCAGCCTGCCTTGCGGTCGCTGTCGGGCTTGGTCTCGGCGGGTTCGCGGTCTCCGCCGAAGCGAAGGAATACAAGGCCGCCCGCGTCTTCTTTGAGGAATACGACCTGCCGACTTACGGTCTTACAAGGAGCGAGATAAAGGCGGTCTACCGAGATATAACAACCGAGAGCTTCACGTATGCGAAGACCGGCGAGGTCCTCTGCCGAAGCCTTGCGGAGAACAGCGTCCCCGGATGGGAGCTTCATACCGAGCTCCGTACGAAAGAGGACCTCCAAAGCGCATGGAACGCTCTGCGAACGGGCGACGCCTCCCTCTGGTGGGGCGAGCAGTACGCGTGGGAGCTCGGGTACCGCGAAGAGCATATCCGCTCCGAAAGCGGAAATGCAGATATCGCCGAATACCTGGGTACGGATATCATCATGGAAAAAAACGGCGATACCGTTTGGCGCGTCCGCATCGACGGTTACTACGGATACGAGCTCATGCCCGTCCGCGGGGGAGTCATTGCGACCGGAACCGCAGCAGGTCCGGGCGATTGCCGCCCCGTTATAGTCCGCCTGTCGGAAGAAGGAGAGATCCTGTGGCGCAGGGAAGCATATGCCGACTGTCCTTGGGATACTGTCTCTGCCATGGCGGAGCTTTCCAACGGCGATCTTGCCTTTGTCGGCGTATGCGAGCCGGAGGATGAAAACGCCAACTCTGACCCGAATGCTTCGCGCAAGCTTGACGTCTGTTACGCAAGGTACGCCTCTTCCGGCGAGCTCATCCACACATCGAGGAGGTTCGTCGGGACCGCCCTCCCGAGGCTCGCCGCCCCCTTCGGCGACGGCTGCATCATAGGGCTCGATAACGGCGGCATTCTTACCGCCGACGCTGACGGGAACATCTTGGAAATGGCAGTCTATTCCGAGGAAGGCCGCTGCTACCGCATTACGGGCATGACCGAATACTGCGGCAGGATCTACCTTTCCTGCTACTCCTACATAGACTGCGAGCCCGAACAATTCGGGCTTTCCGGCGAGCTGGCCTCCGTGCATTTGGGCGCGACCGGCGAGGAGATATTGGCCTACTATGAGGCGCATCCTAAATGGTATGAGACGGGCGAGGCATACTGTGACGACGTATTCTTGGCCTCACTTCGCGAAAACTACGAGGCTGTGCTTCTTAGGATCGACCCCGAAAACGAGCTCCCCGAAGAGTTTCATTCGGTCGGCGGTTCATTCGGAAGCAGGCTCTCTGTAAACGAAAGCGGCGAGCTCGAATGGTACGTGGAGACGATCACGGACGCGTGCTTCGTTCCGATGTACAATTCACATTCGGTCGATCTCCGATGCGGCGTTTACCGCTTCGTATTCGACGCCGATGGTTCTCTTATAAGCAGCGAGGATACCGGCGAGATCTCCGGTCTCATCCGCTGACCGAGGAGACAGGAAAGCATATAAAGGGAGCGGACGCAAGTCCGCTCCCTTTCGTTATCCTATTTCACTTATGATTCCTCAGCTTTTCCATATCCTCGCTCGTGAAGGGGATCACCTCGGCGTTGCCGGGGATAAGCTCCTTTATATCGTCGAGCGGGACGCCCATCACGGCTCCCCTCAGATACCCTATCACAGCGCCGTGGCAGACGACGAGCGCGGAGCCTTCCTTTGCCTCCCTGAGCTTCAGGAGCGCTTCCCTCGCCCTCTCCATTACCTGCCTGCCCGTTTCGCCCCCGTGGGCGTTCGAGGCGGCTTTTTTTATAAGGTAATCGGCGTACTCGTTGGGGAAAAGCCTCGCGCATTCTTCGAAGGTATGCCCCTGGAATTTGCCGAAATTGATCTCCTCTATGCCGCCGACGGTGATGGGCGTGAGCCCGAGCCTTCTGCCGATTATCCTCGCCGTCTCGCCGGCTCTTTTCAATCGGCTGCAGTAGATCCTGCCGACGCGGGGCCCGTTTTTGCAGAGGCTTTCAGCGAGAGCTTCCGCCTGCCTCCTGCCCTCGTCCGTAAGAGGTATGTCGAGCTGCCCCTGCAGACGGCGTTCTGCGTTGAACTCCGACTGCCCGTGCCTTACAAGGTAGAGCATATCAGTCCTCGTAAGCCTTGTAGGGGTCTTCCTCTTCGGGCTCGTAGGGGAAAGCGGGCATCATGGAGAGCTTGAAGAGATTGAGCTTGTGCTTGCGGTCGATGATCTCCTTCTTCTCCTCCGGTATGCAGACGCCCGTCCTGATATAGCGGTCGAGCGTTTCGTAGGTGAAGCCGAGATTATCCTCGTCCGAAAGGCCGGTGAGCCCGTCGGAGGGGACCTTATCGACTATGAAGGAGGGCAGGCCGAGATACCTTCCCACCGCTATGACCTCGTGCACGGTGAGCTTGGCGAGCGGCGAGAAATCGCCCACGGAATCGCCCCACCTCGTGGAATAGCCGACCCAATCCTCTGAGAGGTTGCAGGTGTTGGCGACGCGCCCGTTGAGGCTCTGGGAGGCGGCGTAGAGCGCCGTCATGCGGATCCTCGGAGCGATGTTGATGACCGTCTGGCGGGAGAGCTCCGTACCCAGCCCGTCCGCAACCTCGCGGCTGATGGCGTCGTACGCATCCTTGATGTTGACGGTTATCCCGCGGATGCCCAGATGCTCTATGACGGCGTGCGAAACGTCGATATCGGGCTGGACGCCGTTGGGCATCATTACGCCGACTACCCTTTCCTTACCCAGCGCGGCCACGCAGAGCGCCGCCGTTACGGAGGAATCCTTGCCGCCCGAAATGCCGATGACCGCGTTGCAGCCGTTTCCGTTTATCTCGAACCAATCGCGGATCCAATTGATTATATCCGCAGTTACTTTTTCAACGTTGAAGCTCATAAAATCTCCTTTCCCGTTATAGACAAAATGGCCCCGATAACGAGGTCATTCTGCTTTCGCTGTTCAGTTCATGCCGTAGCGCTTCTTGAACTTGTCTACACGTCCGCCGGTATCGACGAGCTTCTGACGGCCGGTGTAGAAAGGATGGCACTTCGAGCAAATTTCGACCTTGAGCTCGCCCTTGACGGAGCCGGACTTGAAGGTCTCGCCGCAGGCGCAGCGGACGATGCTCTCACCATACGCAGGATGGATATCCTTCTTCATTTTGAATCTCCTAACTAAAGTACGGTGCAGGGCGAGAAGCCGCCCTCCTGCCGCTTATTTGCGGGGGGATGAAAGAATGAGCACCCCACATAAATCCGCAAGGTGTATTATACCCTATGCCTCCCGCTCTTTGCAAGGGGTTTTTTATCGATTTTTTCAATATATTTTGGAGGTTTTTGCGTTCCCAAAGACTTTCGCCCCGCGGGATCGCGGTTGCTTTTCGCAAGCTCCCCGTGGTATAATCTCCGTAAAGACCGCAAACGGAGGGAAACATGAAGCTGTTCATTGCGATAGAGGTCTCTGGCGAGATGAAAAAGGAGCTAAACAATATCTCGAAGGCGCTTCGGGAGCGTTCCTGCGGGGGCAGGTTCGTCCCGCCGGAGAATTTCCATATCACGCTCCGCTACATAGGCGAGAGCGACGATCTTGCCGGCGCCGCCTCCGCCATGCGCGAGGCCTGCCGCGACATAAGGCCCTTCCGTCTTTCCCTCGGCAGCTACGGGTTTTTCGAGAAGACGGGCTCCGGCAGCCGCAGGGTGTCCCTCGTCACGGTCGAGGGCGAGCTTTCGGAGCTGAGCGTGCTCTATGAATCGCTCGATTCCGCGCTCTCGGATCAGGGCTTCCCGCGGGAGCTGAAGCGCTTCGTGCCCCACGTCACACTTGGAAGGAGCGTCGAGCACGACGATCTCGTCACCGAGGAGCTGAAGTCCATCCCCCTCTCCTCCTCCGTGACCGTAACGGGGATAACCCTTTTCGAGAGCTCCCTGATCAAGGGCAGGCAGGTCTATTCGCCCCTGCACAGGGAAAAATTCTGATGATGAGAAAAACGGCCCGATTCGCGAGGATCGGGCCTTTTTTATTCCTTATTATTTGATAGCTCATTCGACTTCCCGGCTGTGCTCCTGCACGTGCCTCTTTATGGCGTCGAACGTCGTATCGCTGATGTAGTGCTCTATACGGCAGGCGTCCTCCGTGGCGGTCTCCTCGTCCACGCCGAGGTTCATGAGCAGACGGCTGAGGAGCGTGTGCCTTTCATAGATGCTCTTCGCCCTGTCCCTGCCCTGCTCCGTCAGCGTGATATGACCGCTGCCGTCTATGTTTATCATGCCCTCCTTCTTGAGAAGGCCGACGGCGCGGCTGACGGAGGGCTTGGAATAACCCATGTATTCCCCGACGTCCACGCTTCGGACGGGCGAGGATCTTTCGGAAAGTATGAGTATCGTTTCGAGGTACATTTCCCCGGATTCGCGCACGGACATAACAAAACTCCTGTCTATACTTGCTTTCGATCTATTTTATCGCAAACCACGAGTTTTTTCAATAAGAAAAAAAGCCCGCGCAGGCAAAATATATCAAAAAAGATGTTGACAAGTTAGCGGATGCTAATTATAATATAGGACGGTTAGAGGCGGCTAACTGCGGCTTCGGCTCGCTCAAGGCCCATCTGACCTATATTTTCGGAAACGCGGTTAGCCTGTGCTAATCAAAAGGAGGGAAAATGATGCCTCTCAACTACGCGGAATTGGGCAGGCCCCAGATCATCAAAAGGATCGGCGGCAGCCCGGAGATCAAGAAACATCTTGAGGATCTCGGCTTCACGGTCGGCGGCGAGGTAAGCCTTATCAGCACTCTCGGCGGCAACGTGATAGTGAAAGTCAAGGAAAGCCGCATCGCGGTGAGCGACGAGCTCGCAAGAAAGATAATGGTTTAATAACCGAATAAGGAGGAATTATCAGTGAGAACATTAAGGGACGTTAAGATCGGGGAGACGGCGACGGTCGTCAAGCTCCACGGCGAGGGCGCCGTCAAAAGGCGCATAATGGACATGGGCATTACCAAGCGCACGCCCGTATTCGTCCGCAAGGTGGCGCCTCTGGGCGATCCCATCGAGGTCACCGTAAGGGGCTACGAGCTTTCCATCCGCAAGGCTGACGCGGAAATGGTCGAGGTCGAGTAAAGGGCATTGTCCCTATTATTTTTCGGATAAGGGTTAGCATTGTCTAACCATTCCGGCTGAATCAGGCAGAAAGGAAAAAACCATGGGTATAAGGATCGCCCTCGCGGGCAACCCCAACAGCGGCAAGACAACGCTGTTCAACGCGCTGACCGGCTCCAACCAGTTCGTAGGCAACTGGCCGGGCGTTACGGTCGAAAAGAAGGAAGGCAAGCTCAAGAAGCATGACGACGTTACCATAACCGACCTTCCCGGCATCTACTCCCTCTCCCCCTACACCCTCGAGGAGGTCGTGGCGAGGGATTACCTGATCAAGGAGCGTCCCGACGCGATACTGAACATCGTGGACGGCACCAACCTTGAGAGGAACCTCTATCTCACCACCCAGCTCACCGAGCTCGGCATACCGGTGGTCGTCGCCGTCAACATGATGGACATAGTCAAAAAGGAAGGCGACAAGATCAACATTTCCGCGCTCTCCCATCAGATAGGCTGCAAGGTAGTCGAGATCTCCGCGCTTCGCGAGACGGGAGTAAAGGAAGCCGCCGAGGCCGCGATAGAGGCGGCGAAGTTCGGCAAGACAATTCCTCAGCACACCTTCTCCGGCACGGTCGAGCACGCGCTCGCCCATATCGAGGAGGCCGTCGTTCACGATATGCCCGAGGAGCAGCAGAGATGGTACGCGATAAAGATATTCGAGCGCGACGAAAAGGTCATGGAGCAGATGCAGATCCCCGCCGAGACCATCGCGCATATCGAGAAGGACATTCAGGCCGCCGAGACCGAGCTTGACGACGACGCGGAATCGATCATCACGAACGAGCGCTACGTCTATATAGCCGAGGTCACGAGGGCCTGCTACAAGAAGAAGAGGGAAAACAAGCTGACGACGAGCGACAAGATCGACAAAGTCGTCACCAACCGCTGGCTGGGACTTCCGATATTCGCTCTCGTAATGTTCCTCGTTTACTACATCGCCATGGTCACGGTCGGCTCCGCCGCCACGGACTGGGCGAACGACGGGCTCTTCGGCGACAGCGGCTATCATCTCTTCGGCATCGGCTCCAAGGCGGCCGAGGAGAAGGCGGGCGACTTCGAGGCGGCCTCTAACGCGCTCGCAGCCTTCGGCTTCGAGTTCGACATGGAGGAAGAGGGCTTCGACGCCGAAGCTCTCCTTGCCGAGATAAAGGCGTTCACGAGCGACAAGGCCTCCGCCGTCACCGAGGTCACCGACGACGAGACGCTCGAGGTCTCCGAGCTCACGGTCTATTACGACACCATCCCCAAGGACGCGGACAAGGAAGAGACCAACCCGATGACCTTCAAGGACGCGGTCGCATACTTTGAAGAGAAGGGCTTCGAGGAGCCCGATCCCTCCGAGGACGGCGTTTGGGTGCCGAGCATACCCGCCCTTCTTGATAAGGCCCTGCTCGACGAAAACGGCGATCCGAGGGTCCCCGAATGGCTCTACGGCCTCATCCGGAACGGTATCGTCGCGGGCGTCGGCGCGGTGCTGGGCTTCGTTCCCCAGATGCTCGTGCTGTTCTTCCTGCTGGCTCTTTTGGAGGGCTGCGGCTACATGGCGCGTATAGCGTTCGTGCTCGACAGGATATTCAGAAGGTTCGGCCTTTCCGGCAAATCCTTCATCCCGATGCTCATCGGCACGGGCTGCGGCATTCCCGGCATCATGGCGTCCCGTACCATTGAGAACGAGCGCGATCGCCGCATGACGATAATGACCACCACGTTCATCCCCTGCGGCGCAAAGCTCCCGTTCATAGGCATGATCGCCGGCGCGCTGTTCGGCAAATCCCCGCTGATCGCGGTATCCGCCTACTTCATCGGCATGGCCGCGATAATCGTTTCGGGCATTATGCTTAAGAAAACCAAGCGCTTCGCGGGCGATCCCGCTCCCTTCGTAATGGAGCTGCCCGCATACCATCTGCCCACGCTCAAGAACGTGCTCAGGTCCACCTGGGAGCGCGGCTGGTCGTTCATCAAGAAGGCGGGCACCATAATCCTGCTCTCCACCATCGTCGTCTGGTTCACCTCGTTCTTCGGCTGGGTGGACGGCGCGTTCCGCATGCTCACCGAGGAGGAGATGGAGCACTCCATTCTCGCCTTCTTAGGCAAGGGCGTTGCCTGGATATTCGCTCCCCTTGGCTGGGGCCATTGGAAGGCCGCCGTCGCCTCCGTAACGGGTCTCGTTGCGAAGGAGAACATCGTCGGCACAATGGGCATCCTCTACGGCGGCTGGCCGAATATCGCGGCGGCGTTCGATACGAAGATCGCGGGCTTCTCGTTCCTGGTGTTCAACCTGCTCTGCGCGCCTTGCTTCGCGGCCATGGGCGCCATCAGGCGCGAGATGAACAACCGCGGCTGGACCTGGTTCGCCATCCTCTATGAGTGCGGCTTCGCCTACGCGGTCGCCCTTATGATCAACCAGTTCGGCAACCTGTTCACCGGGAACCTCGCCACGGGCGCGGGCGCCGCGGTGAACATAGTAAGCCTCGTCGCCGCCTTTGCGGTGCTGGGGACCATGGTCTACATGCTGTTCTTCAGGAAGTACGAGGAAGCCACCAAGCTCACTCACGAAGTCAAGATCTGATAAAGAAGAAAGGAGCGCAGTCTATGTTTGCATGGATCGCGGATAACGCGGCGACGATAATAGCCTTGGCCGTTTTGCTCGCCGTCGTCGGGATCGCCGTATTCTCCGTTGTGAAGCAGAAGAAGAGCAAGAAGGGCGGATGCACCGGAAACTGCGCGGCTTGCGGAGGGTGCTGCCCCTACTGCAAGGATAAATAAGTTTTTCGGGGAAAGGCCCGGGGCGAACGCCATGCCATGACGTCCGTTCCCGGGCCTGAATTATTAAATCAATAATGCCCGGGAGGTGGCTCCCGGGCTTGTCTTTTATTCGCTCAATTTGTAAATGAGTATCGCGGCGGCGGCCGCGGCGTTGAGGCTCTCCGCGCGGCCCTTCATGGGCAGGCGGTAGCGGTAAGCGATCCCGGCAGTTTCATCCGAAACGCCGTTCGCCTCGTTGCCGATTATGAGCACGCGGTCGTCCCCCATTTCGGGAAGCGTCTCCGCGCCCTCAAGATGCCCGCAGACGAGCGAATACCCGGCGTTTTTCAGCTTGATCAGCTCGGGCTGGAGCTCCCCCTGCCAGACGGGCAGATGGAAGGTCGAGCCCATTGCGGCGCGAAGCGCCTTCGCGGAATAGGGATCCGCCCCTCCCAAGCCCACGAGCACGCCCGCGGCGCCGAAAGCGTCCGCCGTTCTAAGAACCGTTCCGAGATTGCCCGGGTCCTGCACGGTATCGAGCGCGACGACGAGCCCGTGGGGATATTCCTCGGGCGGCTCGGTCTCGTTCGCCCTCACGGCGGCGCAGACGCCCTGAGGCGTCTCCGTATCGCACACGGCCCTCAAAACGGTCTCCGGCGCCTCTATACAGGCTATGCCCGCGTTATCGAGTCTTTCGCGAAGATCGGGCCTCTCGGAGGAGACGAGCGCGGTATCGAACACCGCTCCCGAGGCGGCCGCGTCGAATACGAGCCTCTCCCCCTCTATCAGGCAGAGCCCCGTCTCGCGGCGGCCCTTTTTCGTTTTGAGCGACCTCAGAAGCTTTATCGCGGGGTTTTTGACCGAGGTTATCATAGCTTGCCAATGCCGGCTTCGGCGATGTTCAGCGCGTGGTCGCCGACCCTCTCGAGGTCGGTCAGCATCTCAACGTACAGCATGCCCGTATCGGCGGAGCATTCGTGCTTCTCCATCCTGGCGATATGCGCGTTCTTGTACGCCTCCACGAGATCGTCTATCTCCTGCTCGGAGGCCTCTATATCGGAAAGGGGCAGCTCGTGGGGCTTCTTCATGGTCTCATGCGCGCGCTCGACGATGCTGATGACCTTCCCGAACAGCGTTGTCAGATCCTTCATGGCGGGCTCGGAGAAGCTTATCTTGTTGTCGCGCAGATGCTCTATATAGCCCGCGATATTCTCCGCGTGGTCGCCAATGCGCTCGTAATCGGTGATTATATGGTGCATGCGGTCGATGGCCCTCGCCTCGGGCTCGCCGAGACCGTTCCTGTTGATGTCGACGAGCGTCATCGCGATCTCGCGGTTCAGGAAGTCGATCGTCTCCTCGTTGGTGTTGATCTCGTCGATATCGCCCTTCCTCCTGGTGGTTATCGCTTCGGAGGCGAGCTTCATGTTCTTGAGGGCAAGCTCGTACATCCTGTCGCACTCAAGCTCCACAGCCGATACGACGACGGCCGAGGAACCGAAGCCCTTGGGCGGGATGTGGATGAGATGCAGGCCCTCCTTCGTGTCCTTGCCCCTTATTATGAGGCGGGAGAGCTTTATAAGCAGGTTCGACAGCGGGAAGAGTATTATCGTCGCGCCGACCTTCAGGAAGGTGTTGGCGTTCGCGAGCTGCTGTGTGGGATTCGTGGGCGAAAGCGATTCGATCCATCTCGTGATGGGCAAAAACTGCAGCAGCACTATGCAGATGATGCACGCGAACACGTTGAACATGACGTGTATCGCGGCGGTGCGCTTCGCGTCCTTCGTGCCGTCCATTGAGGCGACGACCGTGACCATCGTGCAGCCGATGTTCTGGCCGCAGATGAGGTAGATCGCCTGGCCGAGCGAGAGTATGTTCGCGGCGGCCATCGCCTGCAGCACGCCGACGGATGCGGATACCGACTGCAGGAGCATCGTCATCACGGTGCCGACGAGCACGCCGAGTATCGGGGCGTCCTCAAAGCTCTTGACGAGGCGGCAGAACCACTCCTCCTGCCCGAGATAGACCATGTTCTTCTTCATCAGCATCATGCCCATGAAAAGCATCCCGAGGCCGGTGACCGCGTAACAGATGTTGTTCCAGGGCTTCTTTTTGAGGAACGTCATGCCCATAACGCCTACGAACGCGATTATGGGAGATACCGAATCCACGTTGAACGCGATGAGCTGACCGGTGACGGTGGTACCGACGTTCGCGCCCATTATGACGCCGACGGCGTTTTCAAGCGGCATGAGGCTCGCGTTGACGAAGCCGACGGTCATTACGGAAACGGCGTTGGAGCTCTGGATAAGACCGGTTACGATAATGCCGAATACGAGCCCCAGGAAGCGGTTCTTGGTCAGCTTCTCGAGTATGCTCTTCAGCTTGGAGCCCGCCAGACGCTCAATGCCCGTACCCATTATCTTGATGCCGTACAGGAACAGCGCAATGCCTCCGGCGATGCCCACCCAGTTTTCAAAAGTCATAGTTCGACCCTCCGTTTATTGCGAACAGATCCCCTCAGCCGATGCCGACGATCTCGCCTATGTACATCGTGTGCGGGGCCTCTTTTTCGTAATACGTCTCGCGCACTGCCTCCGGCATGGGCGAAAGCTCAAGATCCTGGCGGTAGATCTTCCTGCATACGAGCGTGCGGTACGCCTGCACGTAGCCGACGATGTTCTCGCCTATCCTGACGGGAGTAAGCTTCGTTTCCGCCATCTTGTCCCCGTCCCTGCCCGACTTCGTGCCGAGTATCTTCAATGCGCCGCGGTACTTCTCCTCAAAGAAGGAGATGGTGAAATAATCGTTCGCCTCCATGAAATCGTGGGTGTATCTGACGGGCTTTATGTAGACCGTCGCCGTGGGCTTCGACCAGAGCGTGCCCATAGCTCCCCACGAGATAGTCATGGCGTTGAAATCCGAAATGTCGCCCGCGGTGACGAGCGCCCATTTCTTATCGAAAAGAGAAAGAATATCGGTGGTGAATTCCATGGCTCCTCCTTACACGTTGAACCTGAATACTACGATGTCGCCGTCCTGCATGACGTAATCCTTGCCCTCCGACCTTATGAGGCCCTTCTCCCTGCAGGCGTTCATGGAGCCGTTCTCTATCAGCGTCTCGTAGGGGACGACCTCCGCCCTTATGAAGCCGCGCTCGAAATCGGTGTGGATCTTGCCCGCGGCCTGCGGAGCCTTGGTGCCCTTCGTGATGGTCCAGGCCCTGACCTCCTTCGGCCCGGCGGTGAGGAAGCTGATGAGCCCCAGGAGGCGGTAGCCCGCCCTGACGAGCTTATCGAGGCCGCTCTCGCCTATGCCGAGCTCCTCTATGAAGAGCTGCTTCTCCTCCAATGAGAGCGAGGAAAGCTCCTCCTCCACCTTGGCGGAGACGACGATCACCTCCGCGCCCTCCTTGGCGGCCTGCTCCTTGACGAGCTTCACGTTCTCGGGCTCCGTGCCTATCTCGTCCTCCGCTATGTTGGCGGCGTATATGACGGGCTTGGTCGTGAGCAGGAAGTACTGGTTTATCTCCTCGCGCTCCTCGTCCGTCATGGGCATGCTCCTTACGGGGAGCTGCTTTTCAAGATGGGCGTATATGCGCTCGCAGAGCTCTATCTCATGCAGGAATTTCTTATCGCCCGATTTGGCGGATTTGCGCGCCTTGTCGAGGCGGCGTTCGACGGTCTCCATATCGGCGAATATGAGCTCGATATTGATGGTCTCCATATCCCTGACGGGATCTACCGAGCCGTCCACGTGGACGATATTGTCGTCCTCGAAGCACCTGACGACGTGAACTATCGCGTCCACCTCCCTTATGTGGGAGAGAAACTTATTGCCGAGGCCCTCGCCGCGGTGCGCGTCCCTGACGAGGCCCGCTATGTCGACGAATTCGATGGTGGCGGGGGTGTATTTCTGCGGATCGTACATCCCGGCGAGCACGTCCAGACGCTCGTCCGGCACGGCGACGACGCCGACGTTCGGCTCTATCGTGCAGAAGGGATAATTGGCCGCCTGCGCGCCGGCCTGCGTTATGGCGTTGAAAAGGGTGCTCTTTCCCACGTTGGGAAGACCGATTACTCCGAGCTTCATGTTTTGACACTTCCTCCGAAGGGGCAAATTTTAACAAGTACATTGTACCCCGAACCGCGGCTTTTTGCAAGGGGTATTTAGGGGCGGCTCCCCCACTTTGCGGCTTCGGCGCGCATTATATTCTTTGTTGCCCGCGGGCGCGATCTATGGTAAAATAAAAATATGAAGATCTCCCGCAAGACCATATCCGCGGCGGTGTTCCTGCTCGTCTGTATCGCCGCGCTCATACTGATAATCCGCTATGAGAACAACTCCCGCCCGCGCCTTTTGAACGGGGAGCAGACCGCCTCCCTGCTCGAAGCCGCCGAATACCCGAGCGAGGCGGCGAAGACCGCCGTCCAAAGCGCGGCCTCCCTCATAGGCAGGGTGCATTATTTCTGGGGCGGCAAGAGCTTTATGACGGGCGAGGATCCCGAATGGGGCGTGGAAAAGACCGTCACCAGCCCCGGGCATTCGACCTCAGGCACGGTCAGGCCCTTCGGGCTGGACTGCTCGGGCCTCGTCACCTGGGCGTATATACAGGCGGGCGTTTCGTTGGACGAGATCGGCAACGGAACCTGGAACCAGTGGTTCAATTCGGAGCCGATCGAAAAAAGCGAGCTTCGGCCCGGCGATCTCGGCTTCTCGCGGGAGTATCCGGGAAGCTCAGGCAATCACGTCGGCATATTCATCGGCTTCTATAAGGGAAGGCCCGTATTCATACACTGCTCCCCGACCTACGACAACGTCGCCGCGACTACGGGCGACGGAGTGTTCAACTATTACAGGCGTCCGCTGACAGGCGGAGCTTCGGACTGACGGAGGATATCCTTTGGCGGCACAGCTTGAATTCATAATAGGAAGATCCGGCACGGGCAAGACGCGCGCCCTCTTCGAGAGGATCGCCTCAGTCAAGGCCTCGGGCGACTCTTCCGAATGCATACTGATAGTCCCCGAGCAGGAGAGCTTCGAGACCGAACGCTCGCTCTCCGAGTACCTGAAAGGCGGGCTCTTTTCCTGCACCGTCGCCTCATGGGCGGGGCTTTCCCGCCGCGCGCTCGATTCGATAGGCGAAAGGGCGGCCTTCCTTTCCCCCCAGGGCAGGGTGATGCTCCTGCGCCGCTCGGCGGATTACTGCGAGAAGGATCTTACCATATTCAAAAAAACGGCCTCCCGCCGCGGCTTCCCGAAGGAGTGCGACGGGCTGATCTCCAAATTCAAGCGCTGCGGCATGGACGCCGCCGCTCTTGGCGAGGCTTCTTCCAGGCTGCCCGCCGATCAGCCGCTTCACGATAAGCTCGCGGATCTTTCCGTGATATTCGCGGATCTTGAAAAAAGGTGCCGCGACCGCTACATGGATCCGGAGGACATGATGAACGCGATGATCGCCCGCATGGGCGAAACGCGGATAAGGGGAGCGCACGTATTCATAGACGGAGGTTCCGTTATGCACGAGCAGGCCTTCCCCGCATTTGCCGCGCTGCTTTCAAACGCCGCCTCCGTGACCGCCGCGCTGACGGTATCGGATTCCTCCTCGGGCCTTTTCCTGCCCGAGGAGCGGATACTTTCCCGCCTCTGCGATATCGCCTCCAAGGCGGGCGTCCCCTTCAAAATACGCGAGCTGACCGAAAGAAAAAGGCCCGGCGCTCCCGCGCTATTGCACCTTGAAAGGGAGCTTTACAGCTACCCCGTAAGGCCTTTTTCCGGCGACTGCTCTCCCCTCACGCTCTCCGTTTCGAGGAGCCGCACCGACGAGGTGGAGGACGCCGCCGAGAGGATAAGGCGCGCCGCCAAGGCCGGCATGCGCTACCGCGACATGGCGGTGATAGTCAGCGATCTTGCGGGCTACGCGCCGATAGTCTCGCGGGTTTTCGCCTCCTGCGGGATACCCTGCTTCCTCGATTCCAAGCGCAGCCTGGTCACGCATCCGGTCTGCCGTCTGATACTCTCCGCCCTTCGCGCCGTGGAGCGCGGCTTCGATCTTGAAAGCGCGCTCGAAGTGATAAGATCGGGCTTCATGCCCATCTCCGGCGACGAGGCGGAGCTTCTTGAAAACTATCTGCTCGCTTCCGGTATTCAGGGCAAGAGGCTCTTTACCCCCTTCCCGGAGGAAGGGGCTGCGCTCGAGGACGCGAGGCTCCGCCTGACGGAGCCGCTTTCGGCGCTCCGCGAGGAGATAAAGGGCGGGTGTTCTTCAAGGGCGCGCGCGATACACGCCTTTATGGAGAGGCTCGGCCTCTACGAAAAGCAGCAGACGCTCTGCGGCGAGCTTCACGCGGAGGGCCTCTTCCGCGAGGAGGAGGAGAACGCGCAGGTCGTCAACACCGTTCTCGAGGTGCTGGATCAGCTCTTCGTTATAATGGGCGACGAGCAGATCGGCCTGAAGCGGTTCATATCCGTACTGCGCGAGGGCTTCGAGGCTTACGAGGTGGGCGTCATACCCTCCACGCTCGATCAGGTGCTCATAGGCTCCATGGACAGGACGCGTTCGCGCGAGGTGCGCCTTTTGATAGTGCTCGGCATGAACGACGGGCTTTTCCCCAAAAAGCGCCCCGACGACGGCGTTATCGATTCGGGCGATCTTGAAAAGCTGGGCGCCCTCGGCTACGAGCTTTGGCGCACGCCCGAAAGCCTTTCCGAGGGCGACAGGCTGACCGTCTATCAGGCGCTCTCAAAGGCCACGGAGGAGATAGTCTTCTCCTACCCCTTGAGCATAACGGGCTCAGGCGCGATGGATACCGCCGCGATCCCCGCAAGGCTCGTTTCCGATCTTAAAAGGATGTTCCCCGCCATGCGGCGGGTCGATCCCTCGCTGACGCCGCTCGCCCGGTCGGACGAAAGGCTCGCCTTCGAGCAGCTTGCCCAAAGGCTCCGCCGCATGATCGATACCGGCGTTCCCGACGACGAGGCCGCCGCGCTCTACGCCTATTTCAAGAACAGGCCCGAGTACGCGAAAGCGCTCGAGGCGGCGACGCGCGAATGCTTCGGCCAGCCGGATCTGCCCCCCTTGGGAGGCGAGCTTGCGGCCAAGCTCTACGGGCGCACGCTCTACGGCTCGGCTTCAAGGCTCGAAGCCTTCAACGGCTGCCCATTCCGCCATTTCATGCAGTACGGCGTCGGCGCGAAGGAGCGCGAGGAGCGCAAGGAAAAGAACACGGAGCTCGGCTCCTTCTTCCACGAGGCGCTGGAGGGCTACGTCAAATACGTAATGGACCGCGGCCTCGACTGGCGCGATATAGACGACGAAAAGACGTTCGCCATACTGAGGGAGATACTGCCCGATATCATGTACAGGAAGGGCTCGCACGTGCTCTACGACACGGCGCGCCAAAGGGCGAGGCTCGTCAACCTCGTCGAGACGATCAAATACACCTGCTGCGCCGTAACGCGGCATATAGCCAGGGGTTCCTTCCGCCCCGAGGGCTGCGAAGTGACCTTCGGCAGGGAGGATTCGGTATTCCCGCCCCTCAGGATAAGCTCCGGCGGCGCGGTGTTTTTCATCAGCGGAATAATCGACCGCGTGGATGCGGCTAAGACCGATGGCGGAAGCATGCGCCGCATAATCGACTACAAGTCGGGCGGCAAAACTTTCGATTACGGCGAGCTCGCAGCGGGGCTGCAGCTCCAGCTCCCCCTCTACGCCGCGGCGGTCTCCGCGGCGGATACCGTCGGCATGTACTATATGCCCATAAAGGACGTTCCCCCGACCGGTGACGAAACGGGCGAAGCCAAAAAGGAGCTGACCGAAAAGCTCCTCGGCCAGTTCAGGCTGAGCGGCATCTCCCTCAGGGACGAGGAGGTCATGGAGGCGACGGAGGAATTCGATACGAAGTCGACCGTCATATCCGCTGCCCGCACGCAGGACGGCGTGAGGGGAACGGGCCTTGTCGACGGGGACGAGCTTACGAAGCTGATCAAAACCGCCGAGCGCAAGGCCGCGGCCACGCTCGACAGGATACTCGCGGGCGAGATAGGCGTCTTCCCCGCAAGAGTGCTGAAGAACGACAAGTCCAAAAAGGAGGCCTGCCGCTGGTGCCCCTACGGGGACGTCTGCCGCTTCGATCCCGAGCTCTCGAGATCCGGCTGGCGCGACGTGCGCTATATCGGCGAGGACGCGTTCTTCGGGAGGGAGTAACGAAGGCTCGGCACGGTCTGTCCCTTTCAGCAAAAAATCATAAACCACCAAAAAACCGCACGTTAAGCGCTTGATTTTTTCTTAAATGTAATATAATATAAAAAGATAACAATGTATTAAAGGAGGTTTTATATGGGCATAAGAAAACCGCTGTCCGTTCTGCTTTTGCTCCTCCTGCTTTCGCAGGTCTTTCTGACCGCGAATGCCGGCGCCGCCATAGTTCCAGAGGGATCCCCGGAGGGAGCGGAGGCCGCCGAGGAAATAATCGAGCTCAGAACGGAAAACTCCGAGACCTATATGCTTTCGGGCGGCAGGCGCAAGTGCGTCATCTACTCCTCCGACAAGTATTACAGGACCGAAGAAGGGAAGCTCGAGGAAATAGACAATTCCGTTATCGAGCAGAAGAACGAGCTCGGCGGGATCACGTACGCATACGTTAACGCCGCAAATTCATTCAGGACCTACTTTGCCGACGGAGCATCTCCCTCCGTTAGGATAACGGCAAATGGCGAGGAGATCGCCTTCTCCCCGCTCGGCGCATTCCCGGCGTCGCTGATGCACGGGAAGGATTATCCCTGCAAGGGGATAGACGAGTTCTCGTTTGAGGGTGATAACTGCGCCGTATACCCGGCCATATTCGAAGATACGGATATCGTCTATCAGGTCAAGGACGGTTATACCAAGGAATACATCGTCCTCAACAGCATAAATGCTCCCTGTTCGTATTCCTTCGTCTTCGATACGGAGCTCTCCGCCTGCGAGGAGGATGGGAGCATAAGCTTCAATAATGAGGAAGGCGAACGGGTATTTGCGCTTGGAGCGCTGTTTGCGGTGGATTCCGCGGGCGGCTATACCGAGGAGCTTTGGTATTCCCTCGGAACGGACGAGGCGGGCAGGACGATCGTTACCGTCAATGTTTCGGCAGACTATCTTTCAGACCCGGAGCGGGTATTCCCGATCCTTGTCGATCCGACGGTGACCGAGGTTTTCGATTACAACCGGAAGGACACCTTCATTTCAAGCAGGTATCCCAACTCGAACTATTACCTCAGGGACGGTTTGAGAACGGGCAAAAACAACGACTATCTCGTAAGGCGATCGCTGATAGGCTTTGATTTGGGAACGAGCCTCAACAACGTCTATTCCGCAAAGCTGTACCTTAAAAAGTCCGCCGGTTATGCTCCGACGATAAAGGCTTACAGGATCATCGGAAGCTGGGTATCATCCGAGGTGACTTGGAATAATCGGCCGCTGTATAATACCAGCGGCGTGACCTCCGAGCTTTGCCAGCAGGAGGGCTCGTCAGATTGGTATTTTTTGGACGTGACCGGTATCACTTTGACTTGGCTGCTGGAGGGAGGCTATACCAATTACGGCTATTTCCTCCGTGATATGACGGAGGACGATACCTCCCATTGGACGACCTTTTACAGTGCGAACGCCGATTTATCAAGCGACAGGCCGTATCTTGAGGTAGAATACACTCAGTATGATTCCGTGCTGATGGCGCTGGACATGAATGATTTTATAGATGTGAGATGCGCATATTTTCCAACGGTTAAAAGCAAAGTAGAAGACAACAGAAACGGGAATGTTCTGCAGGATTATTATACGAATAACTCCACAACTACGATGATCCAGAGGTTCCAGTCGGGTCTTCTCCTCTTCATCAATTCACACGGCAGCGTTAGTTCGATCGTCCGATCGAACAACTACGACTATGTCCACAACAGCTATACGGACGTCATAAATATGAATCAGATCAGCGGTCAGGATCTTTCAAATCTCAGATTCGCCATGTTGATGACCTGCGACGGCGGCGACGGCGGATACACGCCGAGCAACGTTGCCAACAATACGCCCGCAAACCTCGTAGAGCAGTTTCTTGTCTGTGGAGCAAGGACCGTGATCGGTTTTCAGGGCGTTGTGAACGAGGCTTACTGCAGTTCGTTTGCGGAACAGTTTGCAAAAGAAACGATAAAGACAAATGGATTATGCATCTTTGATGCAATTGATATTATTCGAGACAGAACCGATCCATGGGTTGAAATTGTGGATGAAGATGTTATCGTAATCGGTGGAGACGAAAACCAAAAGCTTGATGAAAAATGGAGGTATTAAGATGAAAAGAGTGCTAAATATACTTGTCATATTATTTGTGCTTCTATGCGCCTTTGGATGCACAAAGAAACCCCTTGATAATGCTGAAGCTAACGGCACAGAGCTGCCGATAGCTTCAACCACACCGACCGAAGAACCTACTCAGGCCACGACCGAGGCCCCCACGGAGGAGCCCCTTCCGGAGGTCGAATGCTATTTCATCTCCGGAGTAAACGAAGTAACTGCACTGGATTTTAATCTACCTAAATGGTCTATTACGGAATGGTCTAAAATGTGGGAAAGCGAGGAAGCCCCGGAAGAATTTTCTGTGGTGATAAACGGAAAAGAATATGTAGGAACGTATCAAGACACAACCTATGGTTACTACCGATCCAGCCCGATCCATACATATTACTTTGACAACGCCGGTATGGACAGTCCGTTTTCAATCGACGCTTCTTCACTCGAATTGATACATATTGGGTTTTCTAACAGAAGCTTTATTACAGAGGAATCCATGCTTCCGGATCTGGAGGGCATAGAAGAAACAGCAGAGAGCATTGCAAGAGGATATGCATTGATTTTGATTGATAATCTTGAGGACTATGAAATGATAGGCCCTGAGATAACCGACGCCGCGAGCAGATATGAGAATGTCGCGTCTTTTAACAAGTATGTATTTGAGTTCGTCAGAACGCTAAACGGCGAGAAGACCACCGATTATTTGGAAGTTCACATTGATTCAAAGGGCAATCTGCTGAGGTTGTCTTCTCACGAGCTGGGCGTTTACGACCGCCTTGCCGAGGAAGGCGCGAAATTCGAGGGGATAGATCTTGTCGCGTACATGAGGCCGATATTCGACGAGGCCTACAAGGGCAACACTTCCGATCCCGAGATCAGGAACGTGCTGTACGCTCTCACGCCTGATAACGAGGTCGTCCTCATGTTCGAGGCCTACATAACCCTTTCGGACGGCATGGCCGCCGGCGGATCGTTCATGCTGAAATAAGACGCAGAAAATCAAGCCTTCAAAGCCGAATGGGGATCGCTCCTCATTCGGCTTTTTTGCGCCAACCGGGACTGCACCCATTGGTGCAGAGGCTCACGCTGAAAATAACCGTTTACAACCACCGCCTTTTATGGTAATATGAATAAAGGGACGCTCCCCATAAAAGGGAACGTCCTTATTCGATCAAACGGAGGATCTTATCATGGCAACCGTTTCAAGAGGCATCCGCGCGCCCATAATCAGGCAGGGCGACGATATCGTGAAGATCACCGTCGATTCCGTTATGGAGGCTATGAATAAAGAGGGCTTCACCCTGCACGACAGGGACGTTATAGCCGTCACGGAGGCCGTCGTCGCAAGAGCCGACGGCAACTACGCCAAGGTGGACGATATCGCCGAGGACGTCAGAAACAAGCTCGGCGGCGGGCATATAGGCGTCGTGTTCCCGATACTCTCCCGCAACCGCTTCTCCATCTGCTTAAAGGGCATCGCAAGGGGAGCGAAGAAGGTCACCGTGCTGCTCTCCTACCCCTCGGACGAGGTAGGCAATCACCTCGTCGATCCCGAGGTGCTGGAGGACAGCGGCGTGAATCCCTGGGGCGACGCGCTTACCAGCGAAAGGTTCTATGAGATCTGCGGAGGCGAATGCCGCCATCCCTTCACGGGCGTCGATTACATAGAGTTCTATAAGGGCCTTATAGAGGACGAGGGCGCCGAGGCGGAGATAATCTTCTCCAACCGTCCCGAGGTGATACTGGACTATACCGAAAACGTCCTCTGCTGCGACACGCACACCCGCGGCCGCACGAAGAACCGCATACTGAAGCACGCGGGCAAGAACGCAAAGGTGCTCACCCTCTGCGATATAATGAACGCCCCCGTAAACGGCTCGGGCTGCTGCCCCGAATACGGGCTCCTCGGCTCCAACAAGGCCACGGAGGAGACGGTAAAGCTCTTCCCGAAGAACGCCTACGCCGTCGCGATGGGCATTCAGAAGCTGATGTACGAGCGCACCGGCGTGCACGTCGAGGCCATGGTCTACGGCGACGGCGCCTTTAAGGATCCCGTCGGCAAGATCTGGGAGCTCGCCGATCCCGTCGTTTCCCCCGGCTACACGCCCGGGCTTTCCGGCCTTCCCAACGAGCTGAAGCTCAAGTTCCTCGCGGATAACGATTACGCCGACCTCTACGGCGAGGAGCTTGCCGAAAAGATCAGGGAGCGCATCAGGGAGAAGGATCGCGACCTCAAGGGCTCCATGCTCTCCCAGGGGACCACTCCCAGGATGCTGACCGACCTTATCGGCTCCCTCTGCGACCTGACCTCCGGCTCGGGCGACAAGGGCACGCCGATAGTCCTCGTGCAGGATTATTTCGTCAACTACGGAGATAATTGATCCGGAAAGCACCCCTCGTAACGACGCAAGTCTGCGACCAAAGGGAGCCGCCCGGGTCAGGGCGCTTCCCCAGCGGAGGGGGGAGTGATTTTGAGCTTTGCTCAAAATCAAGAGGGGGGTCATCCGCGAAGCGGATCATTTTCCAAACTCATCGGAACTGAAGCACGGCTCGGGAAATAACACCTCCGGACCGTGCTTTTTTGAACGAATTAAACTATTAAGGATCGATCCCTTTTATTGACTAACCCCATCCTTTTTGTTATTATACTAACTGCAACCGAAAGGAGTTGATACCCTTTGTTACCCTACCTTCATATAGGCAAGCTCCAGATACCCATGTACGGGCTCTGCATGGCCACGGCGATGCTCGTCGCGGTGTTCCTCTCCTATTTCAGGACGAGGAGGCGCGGCGAGGATTCCGATAAGCTTCTTACGATCGCCCTGTTTGCGATAGTTTTCGGCATAATCGGCGCAAAGCTGCTCTATTTCTTCGTCACCTATACCTGGCAGGAGTTCGTCGATCTGGTCAAGGCCAACGGCATACTCTACCTCATGGAGGGCGGGCTCGTGTTCTACGGCGGGCTGATAGGCGGCCTTATCGGCGCTTACGTCGGCTCCCTCATAGTAAGGGAAAAGCTGCACGTCTATTCCGATCCCGTCGTTCCGACGCTGCCCCTCGCCCACGCGATAGGCCGCATGGGCTGCTTCTGCTCGGGCTGCTGCTACGGCAGGGCGACGGATTCGTGGATAGGCATGACCTTCCCCAATTCCATAACCGGGCTCGCGCCGAACGTCCGTGTGATACCCACCCAGCTCATCGAGGCGGGTATCAACATCCTGATATTCGTGTTCCTTCTCATATTCACGGCAAAGCGGCGCAAGGGCTATACGACGCTCTTCGTCTACGTGATGCTCTACGGCGTTATGCGCTTCCTGCTGGAGTTCCTCCGCGGAGACGATATCAGGGGCTTCCTCCTCGGCCTTTCGACCTCCCAGTGGATAAGCATAGGGCTGATAGTCCTCGGGGCGGTCGGCCTCATACTGACCTGCTGCGCGGGCGGGAAAAGGGACGCGAAGCTGCCTCCCGATAAGGAAATCAACGCCGCCCAAAAAGGCGCCGCCGCCGAATAAAGCGCGGTTTTTGCCGGCATTTGCCGAAGGATGGTATTACCGATATGCGTTTGCCGCCGGATATTTAAAAATTCCTTTTCGGCGGGCCACAATATCTTGTATTCGGGAGCCGATACTTAATACAACGCGGGGAAATTTCGGGTTGAATCCGCCCTTGATTTTTGATATCATAGCTGTGGGAACAGGAGCATAGCTTCCCGTTCCCTTTTTATCCCGAGTTCGCATCGGTCAATTCATGGGGGAATTATGGTTTCAGCACAGGTCGTCTGGTCGAAGGCGCTTCCCGTTCTTCAGGAGGAAATGACTCCGACAAGCTACAAGACGTGGGTCAAGGATATAAGGCCCATTTCGATAGAGGGCAGCACTCTCATTCTGATGGCGCAGAATGAGCTTTATCTCAAAACACTTCGCCAGTTCTACACGAATATCGTCACCGAATGCGTCAACAGGGCGAACGGCTCCAACTATGCGGTGAGCTTCATCGTAAAGGAGGATGCGGAGCCCTCCGTTTCCGTTCCCGTGCAGGGCGCCAAGGAGCAGGGCGTTTTCTACGGCGTGCAGTCGAAGTACACCTTCGACACCTTCGTGACGGGCGAATCGAACCGTTTCGCGCACGCGGCGGCCGTCGCCGTTGCAGATAACCCCGCCTCCGCCTACAACCCCCTCTATATCTACGGCGGCTCGGGCCTCGGCAAGACGCATATCCTCCACGCGATAGGCAATTACGTGCATGAGCTCCATCCCGAGTTCAACATCTGCTTCGTCTCGAGCGAGGATTTTACGAACGACGTCATCGCCGCCATCAAGTACGACACGCGTGAGGAGCTGCGCCGCAAGTACCGCAACCTGGATCTGCTGCTCGTGGACGATATCCAGTTCATCGGCGGCAAGGAAGCGACCGAGATGGAGTTCTTCAACACCTTCAACGCGCTCCATAATTCCAACAAGCAGATAGTCATAACCTCCGATAAATCCCCCAAGGAGCTCCCGCTCCTGCAGGACAGGCTGAAGACGCGCTTCACCTGGGGCATCACGGCGGATATAAAGCCCCCCGAGGTAGAGACGAGGGTCGCCATATTGAAGAGCAAGGCCGAGAGGGACAATATCGACATCACGAACGACGCCCTCCTCTACATGGCCGAGCAGTACAGCGCGAACGTCAGGGAGCTGGAATGCTGCTATAACCGCGTCGTGCTCTACGCCGATTTCTCCAAGCGCGCGACGATCGACCGCGCCTTCGTGGAATCCATACTGAAGGATTACGTTTCCTCTGAAGGCAAGCACATGGTCACGCCCGAGCTCATAAAGCAGGTCACGGCCGATTATTTCGGCGTCACGGTGGACGAGCTCGTTTCGACGAGGCGTGAGAAGCGCATCGCCATCCCCCGGCACGTTGCGATGTATCTCTGCAGGACGCTGACGAACACCTCCTATCCCGATATCGGCAAGGCGTTCGGCGGCAAGCATTATTCGACGGTCATGTACTCCTGCGACCAGATCGCGAGCGAGATCGGCCAAAAGCTCGACATCTCCACCGCGATCGACGATATCACCAACAGGCTCACGAACGATCTGACCGTATCCTGACGAAGCATCATCAGGCGGCTGCCCGAATAATATTTTTTGAAAAATACGATTTTGGGTATTGACAATAATCTCGCGTTCGTGTAGAATATTCAAGCCGTCGAAAAGCGGCGCTTTGGAAGCATAGCTCAGCTGGGAGAGCATCTGCCTTACAAGCAGAGGGTCATAGGTTCGAGCCCTATTGTTTCCACCATACGGCCCGGTAGTTCAGCAGGTTAGAATGCCAGCCTGTCACGCTGGAGGTCAGGGGTTCGAGCCCCCTTCGGGTCGCCATATTTGCCTCGGTAGCTCAGTAGGTAGAGCAGGGGACTGAAAAGCCCCGTGTCGGTGCTTCAACTCCACTCTGAGGCACCATTTGCGGGTTTAGCTCATTTGGTAGAGCGCCACCTTGCCAAGGTGGAGGTAGCGAGTTCGAATCTCGTAACCCGCTCCATTATTTTCATAATGCCTTGCAAAAGGCACACGCGGGTTTAGCTCATTTGGTAGAGCGCCACCTTGCCAAGGTGGAGGTAGCGAGTTCGAATCTCGTAACCCGCTCCATTTTTTGTCCGGCGTATCAAGACTTTTTTGATACACCGGTTTTTTCTGCTCAGATTGGAAAGATCGACGGCTGCGCATTGTCTTCGCGCAGCCGTCGATTTGCATATTACAAAGTATGATGCGGAAGGATCCTCACCAGTTGTGGGCCAGATCAGCCAGAATCTGGAACGCGGAAGCACCCCAACTGCCGGAAAAACCGCCTCTGACTCCATAATAAGAGGAGCCGCCCATCTTGACGCCGTCGCAGAAACGCTTCGCCAGCTTTTTCGCCAATTCTTTTTCTCCCGCGTCAAAGAGTCCCGTGATGATCATCAGGTTGTCGGATGCCCCGACAAAGGCGTTGCCGAAACTGGA
>JAILRE010000058.1 GCA_024698505.1 Clostridiales bacterium
GAATATCATAGGCGCATGGGAGCATCAGTATCTCGGGCATTGGGTGACTATCGCGCTCATAATCTCCGGCGGAGCGGCAATGGCAATCGGTGCGATCAAGCTTATTTAATGGTTGACAAAAGCAATATCCGAAAGGAACAAGAACAGGAAATTACTTCAGCGTCCGACCTCGGGCGCTTTTTTGTTGCTCAAAATTAGAAAGGAGTTAATGCCATGTGCAGAAAAAAGAACCTCCCCGGGTGGCCGTAAGGCTGACGGGGAGTGAAAAGAAGAAGATCGCAACCGCCGCCGCGAAGTGCGGGCTGACTGTCATCGAATACATGCGGCAAAGGGCGTTGGGTTACGAACCGAAAGCGGTTCAGCCCGACGCCTATTTTGTTCTCTGCGAAAAGCTCGACCGGCTGACCGAGCCGCCGTTCTCGGAGGCGATAAACGATGCGGCGATAAAGCTGATATCGTGACAAAAAAAGAGTGGTGGACCCGAAACAACGAATCCACCGCTCTTTCAAAAAACGTCCTTATTGCGGTCAGGCTAACGCCGCAGAGCCTTTTTGCTACCGTTTGAACAACAGCGTATCGAGCGGGAGATACGCCGCGGCCATCCCCGCGAAGAACCCGCATACGGCGTAAAGGCGAAGCTCGCCGCCGTTTGCGAAGAGCAGCGTGAGCGCGAAAAGCCCAACGGAGGCCGCCGCCGCGAGCGCGTCCGTCAGCCAGCCGAAAAGGACGGGCAAAAAGCGGGCGCGCCTTCCCCGAAGCGACCTCAGATACAGCCTTCTCGGGAGCCGCAGAAGGAAACAGACGGCCCCCGCGGCGAGGCCGCCCCTCACGCAGAAGAGCAGTATGGGCAGCTCCGAGAGCGCGTTTCGCATCAGCGGAACATCCGCGCGAGCAGGGAGGTCTTTTTCTCGGGCTTGTCGTCCTCGTAGACGACGGCGGAAATGCCGCCCTCTATCATGACCTGCCCGTCCTCAAGGTCGAGCTTCGTTATGTGAAGACCCACGCCCTCCACGACCATGTCGCCGCCCTCCGTAGAAAGAGCCACCTCGTTTTCATTGAAGCAGCCGAGATCCTTGACTCCCGTTATGGAAAGCAGCTCGCGGTCGTCCATGTGGACGCAGTGAGTCCTCAGCCTCAAGCCGCATTCGTTCCTGCCCTGATCGTTCATACGCGCACCACGCCCTGTTTCGGGCTTCCTTTCCGCTTTGGTTCGGTAAAGGCTATTCCGCCCGCTTCGCGGATATTACAGGGTTTTTGCCGCGCATTCCGTTATTTTTTCTTGACAAACTGCATATAACTGTATTAGTATGTTAACGGAAAAGCAATTCTTTTTTCGCTTCCGTTTCACGTACGCACTTCAAATATGCATTCGTTCTTTTTTCGATTTGCAAGGGAGATCATATGACAAGAGAGATGCTGCTCGAAAAGAGCCTCGGGGATCTTCGTGAGATCGCCGCAGCGCTGGGGCTCAAGGCTTTGACAAAGTACCGCAAGGCGGAGCTTGCCGACCTTATTATCGCCAAGGGGGAGGAGGCCGCCCGCCAAAAGGAGGAGGCTCCCGAGAAGGAGTCTCCCGTTTCCGCGCCCGAAAATGAAAAGAAGGCTCCCGAAAAGGAGGAGCCGCGGGTGGATTACACGCCGCGCAAAAGGGGCAGGCCCAAAAAGGCGATAAACGATCCGACGCCCGTTAAAAAGGCGGAGCCTTCGCAGGAGGAGGCGTCCCCGATACGGCAGGAGGCGGACTTTGCCGCGCCCCCTGAGGCGGAGCCTGTGCGTCAGCCGAGGGCGGCGGAGGAAAGGCGCTATCAGCAGAGGAACTGGCCCCGTCAGGATCAGCGCCAGGATCAGCGCCAGAGGTACGACGGCAGGGGCTATCCCTCACAGAACGACGGCATGAGGGCGAGGCAGGATGACAGGCGCGCTTCCGCGCAGTACCGCCCCTATTATCAGGAGCCCTATCCCGAGCAGAACCGCTATCAGCAGGGCCGCGACTATCGGCAGGATCCGCGCGATATGCGCGATATCCAGCAAAGGGGCTATGAGGACGACAGGTATTATCAGAGGCGGGACGGGTATTACAACGCCGAGTACGGCACGAGCAACCCCGCCGTTCCCGAGATGCTGGAGGGCGGCGAATGCGGCGACGCGGAGGGCATACTCGAGATCGTTTCGGACGGCTACGGCTTTTTGAGGGCGGAGAACTATCTGCCCGGGCCAAGGGACGTATACATCTCCAACGCGCAGATACGCAGGTTCCGCCTGAAAACGGGCGATAAGGTGACGGGCAAGACCCGCCCCTCCCGCGAGACGGACAAATACAGCGCGCTCCTCTACATAACCGCGATAAACGACGCGCCGCCCGAGGAGATTTTTGAAAGAAAGCCCTTCGAGGAGCTCGTCCCCATCTACCCGAACGAGAGGCTTACCCTCGAATCGAAGGACGCGAAGGCGGGCGAAAGGCTCGCGATAAGGCTGATCGACCTCATGGCGCCCATCGGCAAGGGCCAGCGCGGCATGATCGTCAGTCAGCCCAAGGCGGGCAAGACGACGCTTCTGAAAAACATCGCGAACGGTATCGCGAACAATCATCCCGACGTGAAGCTCATCGTCCTCCTCATCGACGAAAGGCCTGAGGAGGTCACCGATATGCAGCGCAGCATAAACGCCGAGGTCGTCTATTCCACCTTCGACGAACAGCCCGAAAGGCATACCCGCGTTGCCGAGATGGTGCAGGAGCGCGCAATGCGCCTCGTCGAGCAGGGGAAGGACGTCGTGATACTGCTCGATTCAATTACAAGGCTCGCAAGGGCCTACAACCTCACGATAACCCCCACGGGAAGGACGCTCTCCGGCGGCATGGATCCCGGCGCGCTCTACAAGCCCAAGAGGTTCTTCGGCGCGGCGAGGAACATAGAGGGGGGCGGAAGCCTCACAGTGATAGCCACCGCGCTCGTGGAGACGGGCTCCCGCATGGACGACATGGTCTACGAGGAGTTCAAGGGCACGGGCAATATGGAGATCCATCTTGACCGCAGGCTCTCCGAAAAGCGGATATTCCCCGCGATAGATATCTACAAATCGGGCACCAGGCGCGACGAGCTGCTCCTTTCCAAGGAGGAGCTGGACTGCGCGCTGGGCGTCCGCCGCATGATGGTAAGCGGAAGCCCAGCCGAGGTGACGGAGCAGGTCATCGACATGCTGAACAAGACCGAGACCAACGCGGAATTCTTAAAGGAGGTAGACCGCCTGCTGACGGGCTACGGCTCGCAGGGCTACACCGCGGGCAGGAACGTGATGAAACACTATTGAGCGAAACAAAAAGCGCCGTTTATTTCCGTAAACGGCGCGTTTTTTATTTTCGTCAGCACTCGCCCAGAAGCTCCTCCGGAGCCACCTTGAGCACCTTTGCGAACCTTGCGGCCACCTTCGGCGAAAGCGGACGGCTGCCGCACATGTACTTGTAGATAATGCTGTGACCTATGCCGCAGGCCTTTGCGAAGGTCTTTCCCGTGAAGCCCTTTTCGCGCAATAAACGGCGCAGCCTTGTCATCTTTTGTAACGCCCCCTTGTATGCATCAACTCTCACTAATCGTCATTATAGCACGCGATGAGGGGAAATGCAAAGAGTCTGCGGGCCGTCGGCTCAGTTGGCCATTGCGTCGGCCTGCTTTTCGTATGCCTTAAACACCTCGTCGGAGAGGCCGTAATAGCGCTTGAGATTGTTCAGGGCCCCCTGCGGACGCTGCTCTATGCAGCTGCGGAGCGCCGCAAGCTCGCTCTGCCATTTATCCATGGAGCTCGGCATATGCCATTTGCTTATGTGGCGGCTCATTTCGGGGCGGTAGGTCTCCACCAGCCTGTCGAACATGGGAAGCGCGCGCTCCTTGTTGAAGCGGTATTTCGCCATGTAGATGTAGCGGATTATGAACTTTTCGCGCCAGGCCTTGTTCTGGTTCAGGGCGCAGAATATGTCCATATTGGTTATGAACCCGTGTGCGGAGGATACGCCGTTCTTGTTGAAGTAGGCGGAGAGTATGCTCGCCCGGGGGTTATTTCCGAACATGGCGTAATCGGAATCGTAGAACACCGCGCGCCATTTGATCTTGTTGTCGGTCGTATGCCAGTATTTCTGGTTGAACATATCGCCGTCGTAGAAATACGTCCTGGCGATCAGATAGTCGATTATCGAATCCGTGTCGATTATCTTGGCAAGCTTGTCGAAATTCTCCTGCTTGGAGAAATCGAGCGTCTTGCACATCTCGCGCATGCGGGTCCACTGCTCGTCGTTTCCTGCAAGCATGTAGCCGTTTCGCTTGGCTATCTCGACGGTGCTCCGCTTGACCCCGTAATGCGTGACGAGGTAATCCTCGTTCAGGTTCTCCTTCATATCGTAAACGCCGCGGTACTGCCCGTTCATGTAGACGACCACGGGCTTGAAATACGCCACGTCGATATTCATGCCCCTGCAGATGGTGCTCATGTAGGCGTCCCTTATGTGGGCGTAATAGGCGTCCTGGCCGCCGTTCCTGAGCGTGATGGCGCGGAAGCTCGTTATGCCGCTGCCATCGAAGAGGGGGAAATCGAGGCTCGATCTGCCGTAGCCCGCCCTGAAATACAGGCCGAGCGATTTCTGCGGATAGACCGCCGTGGATGCGCCGCTGACCCTCACGCCCGCGCCGGAGGAGATGGCGAGCCTTCCGTCAACGTAGTATTCCATGAAGCAGGGGACCTCGGCGCCCTTCGTGACGCCGCCCTGGGAGCCCATCTTGGCGACGTACATCTTTTCGTAGTCGCTGTGACTGAGCGAAATGCAGACGACGGGCATAGTGTGCTGGGAGCCTATCACGTACGTGTGCGTTGCCGTGGGGCTCGCAATGCGCCCCTCAAGGAAGGCGCGCGCGCGGACGGAGGTGCTCTTCGTGAGCTTGATCGGGCCCTCGTAAAGCTTGGAGCTCGAGGTGGGAACTGAGCCGTCCGTGGTGTACCTTATCACCGCGCCGGGAGTCCTGCAGGTGATCTCGACGGAGACGGATTCGGAATAGTAGAGCTTCGTTGAGGAGAATTCCGGCTCGGCGGCGTAGCCTGGAAGGGGGGAGGCGTTCTTAAAGCCCCTCGTCGCGGTGGTGAAGAATACGCGCTCGCCCGTCTGGGAGAGGTTCGCCCTGCCGCTCGTCACGCCGACGGTCGTCATGCCGGTTTGAAACACGTCGCAGACGGCGCCGCTCGAATTGATGAGATAGAGCGTGTCGCCCCCGTTCGATACGTTGAAGGGCGCGTAGCCGCAGTTGATGACGGCGTAGCCCCCCGCAGTAAGGGAGTACTTGTCGAGCGGGTATTTCGAGGGATCGGAGGGATCGTCGGTGAGATACCAGCCCGTGAGCTGTATCGCGCTCTGCGAGCCGTTGTAGAGCTCTATCCAGTCGTTCACGCCGCTCCTTGCGGGATTAACTGCGCAGACCTCGCTGATATAGACGGAACGGGCGTTGAAGCCGCCCGCGTCCGCAAATTGTTCAACTCCGTATGTGTTGTTCATCTTCCCCGGGGTGGGGGCCGCGTAGTAGCGGATCTGGTTCTGACCGTTGCGCCCGATCGAGACGTTCGGGTTCAGCCCCTCGGGGATCTCTATCCTATCCTGCCGCATGCCGTCAAGGCTCGAAAGGATTATCACGCCGTCCGTATCGGAAAGGCGGAACGGGGCGTGGATCTCGCCGTCGATCGATTCGTTGCCGGAAAGGAATATCAGCGCGTAGCTGTGCGGCATCAGCGCGACGTTCGGCAGCTGGAACTTCAGAGGATTGCCCTCGTCGTCGGAGAGATAGTAATGGGAGAGGTAGACGGGATTATCGGAGGTGTTGAGAAGCTCCACCCAGTCGGACCTGTCGCCGTAGGCGTCCGTGATGCCGTACTTGTTCTTGGGGAGCACCTCGTTTATTATCAGCGGGTTTTTCGCTGAGTCGTTGATATCCATCTCGGTCCAGCCGATGGCGTCGAAGGTGGTGCCCTTGTTCTCCTCGCCCTTCGTGACGTAGCAGGTGTAGGCGAGGGAGCCGTCCTTCTTTATAACGGCGGAGACGCCGTCGGGCATGTTGACGTCCACCTCCATGCGGTGGATCTCCTTGTGGAGATTGTTGAAGAGGTAGATGACGCCCTCGGAACGGCTCACCTTGAAGGAGGCGGTGAGCTCGTTATCGGGATCGAGCGCGTTGAGCTCCACCACGACGTACCCGCCGGGCAGGAGCGCTACGTTCGGGAACTGCCACTTGGTGGGATCGTCGTCGTTATCGGAGAGGTAGTAATCGATGAGGTAAATGGGCTTGTCGGAGACGTTTTTGAGCTCAACCCAGCCGTTATTGCCGATCACGAGCTCGGAGAAGCGCAGATCGTCCGCGGCGACTATCGAGGCGGCGGCCTCGTCGAGGGTGGCCTTGACGTTCGCGTTGGGCTTGCCGAAGGTCGGCGCGGCGCAGTAGCCGTAGGAGCCGTCGTCCTGCCTGGCGTAGGAGACGTCGGTGAAGAGGTGGGGGATGTTGAGCATCGTCATGCCGCTGCCCGCGTCCGCGAAATAGAGCTTTTCGCCCGCCCTCGATATGCCGAAGGAGGCGATGAGCACGCCGTCCCTCTCGCTCGCCTCGTGCCCGGGTATGCAGAGCACGGTGAGGAAGCCCGAAGCGGGGATGACCGTTCCCTCGGGGAATACGAGCGCGTTCTCCATGGTGGGCGTGTCGCAGAGGCGGAAGCCCGAGATATCGGCGGGGGAGGAGGAGGCGTTATAGAGCTCCACCCAGTCCACGGCGCCGAACTCGTCGTCCAGATGGGAGAGGGAGTTCGCGGAGACGACCTCGTTTATGTAAACGTCCCCGAGGCTCGCCGTGGGCGAAGAGGTGACGGCGGGCTTTTTGCCGGAATCGGGCACCCTCGTCGCGTAGGGATCGGCGGGATCGCCCGAGAAGGCGTCGCAGGCCGCGAAAAGAAAAACGAAAGCAAGCGCAAGCAGCGCGAGCGCCTTCGGGAGCTGTTTTGTTATTTTGAAACGGGAAGGTCTGTTCCTCATGGACGGTTCCTCTTGCATGCTTATTGGGCGTTCGGCATATGCCGACATACCTCTACAATTTAATTATACCACATACCGAGAAAAAAATAAAGGGTTTTGGATCAAGAGTTGAACGATGGGGATTTCGTCTGTCGTCCCTCAATACGGCGGAAGAAAGAAAAAGCAAGATATCGAAGCAAAGATCCATACAATGCTTTGTTTATTCGGATGCGGGCGGCAGCGTCCGCCCCGGGCAGAGGGGGATCGCTTGCGGTGGATGAGGGGAAATGATAAAAGGGATACCTCCGCAGAGGGATCCCTTCTGAATAGAATGAGTGATAAATAGTTAAGGCATAAAAGAAACCGGAAGAAAAACCCTGCGAGGGTTTTTCTTTTACGATGCCCCTCATCAGTCTCGCCGACTGCGTCTTCTCGACAGCTTCCCCACGGAGGGGGAAGCCGTTTGGTTGTCTGCCGCACATTCCGCCCTTGGTCCCTCGGTTGGCGCCCGGCTCCACTGCAAAACAATGAGCACTTTTTGCGCTCCATGGCCCGTGCCCATGTTGCAGTCCATGTTGGAGCACCCAAGGGCAAAAAATACTTTGGGGGATATTTCAAAGCGCGAAAGAATGTGATATAATGATATGAACGGCTGCGGGGGAACTGCTTTTTTGCCGTTCGCGAAAGGATTTTATGGATTCGTTTTTTAAAAAACTGATCGCCGGCTTCATGATAGGCGTGGGCGCGATAATACCGGGCTTTTCCGGCGGCATACTTGCCGTTTCGATGGGCCTTTACAAGCCCACGATAGACGCCGTAACGGGCTTTTTCAAGGCTCCTAAAAAGAATTTCAGGTTCCTCCTGCCCCTTGCGATAGGCGGCGGCATAGGCTTCCTGCTCTTCATGTTCCTGCTGGACTGGCTCTTTGGGGATTTCAGGACGGCGGTCATCTGCGTTTTCGTCGGTCTCGTCATAGGGTCGATGCCCTCGCTCCTTCGCGAATGCAACGAAAAGGGCTTCAAGAAGCATTATCCGCTCTGGGCCGTGCTGGGCTTCGCCGCCTCGTTCGCGCTCATAATACTGGGCCTCGTTACAAATGCCGGCGCGCAGAGGGAGGTCACTCCCGTGCTCTGCATGATAAGCGGCGCGATCATAATGTCCGGCGTGCTGCTGCCCGGCGTCAGCATATCGTTCATACTGCTCAACCTCGGCGTTTACGAGAATTTCCTCGCCGTGTTCACCGCGCCGCCCAAGCTTTTCATCGCCGCGCACCGAGCGGGGAGCGCCTTCGGCGAATGCGTGAAGGCCGCCATGACGACGGTCCCCTCAATGCTCTTCGGGCTTCTCGGTATGGTGATCATCGCCGTGCCGGTGCTCCTGCTCGTGAAAAAGGTCATAGAAAAGCATCACGGCCCCGCGTACTACGTAATATTCGGCGTGGTCATAGCGACGACGCTCGGCTGTATCATACAGGAGGTCGTGACCCTTGCGAACGATCCCGCCTACGTGTTCGCGTGGTGGAAGGTCGTCATTTACGCAGCGCTCCTTGCGGGGGGCATGGCGCTCAGCCTCTCCTGTGAGAAGTTCATGCGCTACCGCGAGGAGGCCGAGGAGGCCGCCGAAGCCGAGCTCGAGGCGGAGGAAGCGGAGCGCGACGCCTGCGGGAGCGGACCCGTGAACGACGAATAACGCGCCCGGCGCGCAATACATAAAAGGAGGCACCCATGCTGAAACTCATCGACTGCGGCGGCGAGCTGCACATGATCGGCGGCGACGGAGCGGTTTACCTTGCGGACGTATGCCGCGCGGGGGAGGAGCTCGTGAAGAACTACGGCGGGCAGGCGCGCGTCGTATACCTCGATCCGCCCTTCTGCACGGGCGGCTCCTTCGAGTTCAGAAGGGGAAAAAAGCAGGTCGCTTACACCGACTCAATGCCGAAGGAGGACTATTTCGAGCTGATCAACTCCGCGGCGGAGCTGGCGCATAAGCTCCTGCGGGACGACGGGACGCTCTTCATCCACGTCGACAGCAGGGCGGCCCTCGAGTGCCGCGGCATATTCGACCGCGTGTTCGGCGAGGAGGCCTTCACGAACGAGATAATCTGGGCGTATAAGTCGGGCGGCAGGTCGAAAAACGCCTTCTCGAGGAAGCACGACAACATACTCATGTACCGCAAGACGCCCGAGGCGTACTTCGATATCGAGGCCGTCGGCGTAAAACGCGGCCCCGAAAGGCGCAATCACATGAAGCGCTCCGTCGACGAGGAGGGCCGCGTATTCTACTCGATAAGGACGGGCGGCAAGGAGTACCGCTATTACGAGGACGACATGGTCTATCCCTCCGACGTGTGGGACGACATAGAGCATCTGCATCAGCGCGATCCGGAAAGGACGGGCTTCATCACCCAAAAGCCCGAGGCGCTCCTCAAAAGGATAATACTCGCCTGCTCGGAGGAGGGGGATCTTATCATCGACCTCTTCGGCGGCAGCGGGACCACCGCCTGCGCCGCGGCAAAGCTCGGCAGGAGGTACGTCACGGTCGACAAGGGCGGCGTGGCGACTGCGGTAACGAGGAGGAGGCTCGTCGAAAGGTGCCTCAAAATGCGCCTCTACGATTCGGTCAGTCCCATGACCGTTGAGCGCGAGGATCCGGCAAGCTTCCCCGTGGACCTCGAAAACTATTTCACTATTCGCGAAAAGGACGGCCAGACCACCCTGACCTTGAAGAAGCTCTCCACCGAGGAGACGCCCTATTACGTCGCCGTCGGCAATATGAAGGAGGGCGTGTTCACCGCTTACGACTATTTCCTCAGGTTCAAGGCGGGCGAAAAGCTGACCCTTTCCCCGGGCGACTGCCTGCATATCGTCAACGAGGACATGGAGGACGCGTTCTTTATCAACGAGTGAAAAAAGAATAACGCCCGCTGCATGGCGCAGCGGGCTTTTTTTATTATCCATATTACGGAAAAAGCTTTTTGAAAAACATATTATGCATACTATCAATATTATCCATATTATCCATACTATCCATAATAATCCTTTTTATTTATCTTTTCCATACTATGAATAATATGGAAAGAATGGATAGAAAAAATAGTATTGATAATATTAATAATATCAATAATATCAATAATACCCGCGCGCGAAGCGGGGAAGCGGGCTCACTCGATCTCGAACACCATGTCGACCGTATCGGAGACCGAGACGCTCTCGGGGGAGATCTGCATATCCACGCAGTCCTCCTCGACGGCGTTGGCCATCCGCTTTGCCGAGAAGCCGAAGGCGGTGGGGGAGACGAAATTGTGCTGCGCCGCGCCGTGATTTACGGAAAGCACGCGCACTATCTTAACGCCCGAGGCCTCCGCTATTACGGCGGCGCGCTCCTTGGCGTCGGCTACGGCCCTCTTCAGTACGTCGCCCGCGAGGCGCTCCTTTTCGGCGACGGTGAAGGAGATGTTCAGCTCGGGCTCCGCAAGGCAGCGGGTTATCGCCGTAAGCGTTTCGGAGAGCCTGTCGGTATCGAACGGGAATCTCAGCATGAGCATGTGCTCGCAGACGTAGCCGGAGAACACCTGGCGGTATTCGCCGTTCCTGTCGCGCACGCCCTCGTATTCGGATCTGACGAAGAAGCCCGTAGACTTCAGATCGTCCTCCGTAAAGCCCGCGGGCAGGAGCGCCTCCCTGAGGCTCGAAAGCAGCTTGGAGGAGTCCTCCACGGCCTCCGCGTAGACCTTGTTCTTCGTCCTTATCGTGAGGGCGATCTCTATCCTGTCGGGCGCGGCCTTGAGCCTGCCCGTGCCCTTAACGGTTATCGTTCTTTCCATGATCCGACCTCCTTTTCGGTGTTTATTATATTTTACCACGAAAAGCCGTTAATGCGCAAGTAAGCCGGCAGATTTCGGTTTTTCCCGCCCGCTGAACGCCGGCTTTTCCGTTCTCTTTCAAGTATATTTTTATTATTCTGTTGACAATAAAAAAGCCTGTATTATAATAAAAATGATGGGCGAAAACCCATATCAATCCAACTATATTTTTATGGAGGATACCATACATGAACGCTTACATCGAAGAAGTCATCGCAAAGGTCCGTGCCCGCGACGCTCATGAGCCTGAATTCATTCAGACTGTTGAGGAAGTTCTCCGCTCCCTCGAGCCCATGATCGAGAAGCACCCCGAGTATCAGGAGGCCGGTCTGCTTGAGCGCCTCGTTGAGCCCGAGCGCGTTATCGAGTTCCGCGTACCCTGGGTCGACCGCGACGGCAAAGTCCAGGTCAACCGCGGTTTCCGTGTACAGTTCAACAGCGCCATCGGCCCGTACAAGGGAGGCCTGCGCTTCGCTTCTCACGTTAACCTTTCCGTTATGAAGTTCCTCGGCTTCGAGCAGACCTTCAAGAACAGCCTCACCTCCCTCCCCATGGGCGGCGGTAAGGGCGGCTCCGACTTCGATCCCAACGGCAAGACCGACGCTGAGATCATGCGTTTCTGCCAGAGCTTCATGACCGAGCTCCAGCGCCACATCGGCCCGAACGTGGACGTTCCCGCCGGCGATATCGGTGTAGGCGGCCGTGAGATCGGCTTCCTCTTCGGTCAGTATAAGAAGATCCGCGGCGCTTACGAGAACGGCGTTCTCACCGGCAAGGGCAGGAGCTTCGGCGGTTCCGTTATCCGTCCCGAGGCGACCGGTTTCGGCGCTGTCTACTATCTCTGCGAGGTCCTCAAGCATGAGAACGACACCATCGAGGGCAAGGAGATCGCCATCTCCGGTTTCGGCAACGTGTCCTGGGGCGTCTGCACCAAGGCCATGCAG